>JALYYT010000262.1 GCA_030946285.1 Gemmatimonadota bacterium | reverse complement strand
GTTCTGGAGAAAGAGCACCACCTCGAATCCTTCACGGTACACCGAGCTGAATCCCAGCACCGCCAGTCCCCACGCGACGCGAGCGCGGGACTTTCCCTCATCGGCTCCCTTTAGCAATTCGCGCTTTTTCTTCGTGTGCAGTGAAATCCAGCCCGACCAGTAGAACTTGTGAAAGAACCAGTTCATCACCACCAGAAGCACGATTATCGCGAGCAGACCGGTAGCGGCCTGTACGTCGAGCGCGGGGAGACTGTTCGAGATGTTGTCCAGGATCGCGACGACGATCCACCACGTGAGCAGCGTCGCAGCGAACGCTGCCGCCGCTCCCGCGGCGATGGGCTGCCGGTAGGGCTTGCTGTCACCGACCATGCTTGCCGTGATTGCGGAGATCACGAGAATGCACTCCAGTCCCTCTCTGAAAACGAGAACGGCGATGTCCACGGAGGCGGCGGCCGCGCCCTTGACTGCCAGCGGATCGGGATTACCGGCCGATGTCACGCCTTGCCAGATGATAAGAGCCAGCACTGCAAGTGCGCCGGCGACCCACGCGATTCTGGTGTTCGTATGGGAAGAAGCTGAAGACGCTTTCGCGTGCGTGTTCTCAGTCATCTGTAAGGTGATGCTCAATCACGTAACGGGTCTGACCTGCGACCGATGAAATGCCGAGCTTTCGCGTGATGCTCTCGCGATGAGTCTCGACGGTGCGATGGCTGATTCCGAGATCCGCCGCTATTTCCTTGTTGGTACTTCCGGCAGCAACACGAACGAGTACCTGTCGCTCCCGCCGGGTGATCGGTGACTCCCGCTCCGACGGCTCGGCCCTGGGCCGGCTCAGCTCCGGGCTGAAGAAGCTGTCGCCGGCCATGACCGCTCGCACGGCACTGCGCAGATCGGTCGCAGCACTGTCCTTGAGGAGGTAGCCGTGTGTTCCGGCGCGCACGCTCTCAGCAACATATTCCGCGTCATCATGCATGCTCAGCATGAGAATACGTGTACTTGCCAGTTGCCTGCGAAGCTCGGCGAGGATCCCCAAACCGGAGCCGCCGGGCATGGATACGTCGAGAATTATCACGTCCGGCCGCTGCTCGCGTGCAAGCTGCAGTGCCGACGGGCCGTCCGATGCTTCCGCGACGACCGACACTCCCGGCATCGACTCGAGAATGTGGCGTATCCCGGCACGTACCACGGCATGATCATCGGCAACGAGAACCGTTATCTCGCCCATTGCAGTGGTCACGCCGGGACTCCAGCACTGAGCGGCAGCGTAACGCAAAGCAGCGCGCCTCCGCGTGGATTGTCACCGAGCTGCACGCTGCCACCGAATGAGGCAAAGCGCTCGCGCATCCCGATGAGTCCCATGCCCGACCGGAGCGACCCGTCGTTGGCGGCCGTGATTCCGCATCCGTTGTCCGCAACCGTGAGCGTGACTTCGGATTCTTCCATCCGAAGTACGATCTCGACGATCGAAGCTCCGGCGTGCCGTCCGATGTTGGCGAGAGCTTCCTGCAGTGCGCGGTAGAAAGCGAGATCGGCACCATCCTCGAGCGCCGGAAAGTCCAGCGCCGGAGGAAGATCGAGCCGAACGTCGGTGCCGGAATGCTGAGCGAAGGCGGTCGCCACTGACCGAAGGGCAGGGACGAGCCCCAGATCATCCAGCAGCGAAGGTCGGAGGTCGTGAATCACTGCACGAATACTCCGGATTCCCGCGTCAGTAAGGGCGAGTGCGTCATCGACTCGGGCCGCGTACGCTTCGGGAACAACTTCCCTCAGGATCGCCAACTCCATTTTCACAGCGGAGAGAAGCTGGGCTGTTTCGTCGTGCAGTTCGCGTGACAGATGCCTCCGCTCCTCTTCCTGCTGAAGGACCATGCGCGTCGAGAGCCGCTCGAGATCAGCGGTGCGCTGTTGCAGTGCGCCGTAGAGTCTCGAGCTCTCGAGCGTTCCGCCCATCTGCCGTCCGAGCGCAGTGAGAAACTCCGCGTCGAGGGCGGTGAACGGAACGTGATCGTCGGCGACGATCACGAGAGCACTGCCGCCACCCTCACCAGAGTAGTCTTCCACGGGCAGAACGGCGGCGAACGGGAATGCAGGACCGTCGCCGTTCGCGTCTGCGGCGGCGCTCCACTCCGGCGCGATGAACGCACGTTGTGCGCCAGTCGCCACGCGGGAGAGAAGCTCCGCCTGCTGTCCCGACGGTCGTGTTCCGCTCCAACCGTCACACGCCCCGGAACCATGCTCGAAATAACCGTCACCGGTAACGCCGAGGCGGTAGATCGCCGCACCGCTCACCGCAGGCACCGCGACGATTCGCCGCAGCACTGTCGCTACGACCCGCTCGCGCGACGACGATGCCGCGGACACGAGATCCGACGAAAGAGCGCCGAGAGTCCGTACGCCGCGACGGAGATCATCCGTGACCAGGAGGAGGATTCCGGCTCCGACGCTGATCGTCAGAAGCACGTCCACGTAATAGCCCCACGGCAACCATGCACCGTACGCGCGGAGGACCGGGTAGTCGAGATGATGGACGCCCCAGACGAAGAACGCAGCCGCCAGCAGCGTAGCTCCCGCAGACCGTGTGCTCCTGGCATAGCGCAGAAAGACGACTCCAGTCCAGAGTGTCGCGCATGAGAGAAACAGCACCATCGGCACGGAGGCGATCTTGTATGTGCCGAGATGGTACACGGCGAAATACGACCAGATCGGCGGAAACAGTATCAACACAGCGTGCCAGCGGCGTGGATGAAACCGCTCCGAGAAGACGAGCGCCGTCGCCAGAACCGCCAGCGCGGTCCAGCCGGTGAAGACCTGGTGCCAGTACAGAAGGATCGTCTGCCGCGTGAAGATGAACGCCCCGATCGAAGCGAGCCGCACCACGTAGAGACCCCACGCGAGTGACCACCAGGCGAACACCGACTTTCTGTACTCGTGGTACTGCCAGGCGCACACGAGCATCAGCCCGAGAGTTACGGAGATCTGAAGCATGACGGCAGCCAACTCCGCGCCGGCTGCGGCAAACGCGGGACTGGATCCCGTTGACCAGCTCTGGAGCATTGCCCTCGGACTGCGAAAAAGGTTACCCGAATAATTCTCTCGGTATTATATCGCTCGCGCGGTGCAAGACAAAGTCACAAATGTGACGGATACGTGCCTTTCTATGAGTCTCCACGTCGACTGCTTCCTGCCAGGAGCACGGAACGACGCCTTCGGTCGTATCTTGGGCTATTCACCCCCAGGGAACCGCCCTTGCCATCTGGACCAGCCGCTACGCCGTGACCGGTACCACACCTGTATCAGGCGACACCCGTGCCCTGGCGGCCAGCGAAGCGGCGACGTCGATCGACTTTCCCGGATGGGGCAAAGCCGAGAGAATGGATTCTCTCGACGAGGGCGACCCGCGCATCACACATCTTGACCAGCCATTCAAGCACAGGCTCGGGGTGTGGGGTGCGACGGCGATTGGAGGGAACGACATAACGTCAAGTGTGCTCTACGTGAGCGCGCTGGCTGCAGCCGAAGCGGTCGAAAGCTGCCTTCCACTCAACGGTAGAACCTTCACGGTACATCTCAACACGACGAACAAGAAGACCGCCGCAGCGGGCGCGCGTGTGCAACTCTCGTGTCCTACATCGCGACAGCCGTCATCAGCGCGCGCGGGTCCATGCACTACGCTCACAACCTTGTGGGAAGCAGCGACATCCGTGCCGAACTCGCCGAGCAGCTCGCGACGATTGACAGGATATACCCCCGAATTGCGAATCGATCTGTTGCTGGTACGAGGCTCGTTCGCGCCGGCGATGATCGAGCGGCTCGCGCAACGGCTGCGAGTACGGAAGAATCTGATGTTCATCGGCACGCCTGGCGACCGTTTTCCGCATCGCATAGACAGTCTTGGCGGAGTGCGCGTAATACTTTGACGGGCACACGTCGGGAGATGCGCAGGACGAACGCACGACACACACGTGGGATCGGGGAGCGAGAGAATGAGAACACTGTTGAGGACGGTCGCGATCAGCACCCTGTTATGCGCGGCGTCCATGGCGCGGGCCCAGGGTAATCAGCGCAGCGCTCCGAAACCGGCGCCGGATTCACAGCAGTCGACAGTGAGCGACTCGTCCCGTGGCTCCGCCGTGGTTTTCCGGAATGATACTCTCTTCACCTTATACGGTCACCTAGGACCGTTCTCTGCATCCTCACGCGCAACCGCTGTCACGGAGCGACTCCGCCAAGCCGCTCCCGGCATCGTTGAGGGTGATTCGGTAGCCATCACCGATCACGAGAACTACAGCGAGCTCGGGGTGCGAGATGTTGTCATCATGACCGTACTCGATGCCGACGCCGTCCCGCTCTCGCTGGATCGTGCGACACTCGCGCGCAAATACGCGGCGCGAATCCGGACCGTGATCGTCGCTGACGCGAAGCTGATGACCACTCGCGCCTTGATCGTGGATACGACGTACGCCGTCGCGGCCACGATCGTTCTGCTCTTCGTCCTCAAGCTGATCTCTCTCGGCTTCGCCCGACTCTACACGCGACTCGATTCGATGCAGAAAGCGCGGCTGAGCGCGGTCCGTATCCAGCGGTTCGAGCTACTCTCGGCGGGCCGGCTCGCGACGCTGCTGACTGGCCTGGCACGGGCAGTCCGCGTGTTCGTGACACTCGTTCTCTTTTACATCTACATACCACTGGTACTCAGCTTCTTCCCCTGGACGGCCTCGCTCTCCCAGCGGATAATCGGCTACGCCCTGATTCCGTTCGCGGTCGCCTGGATGGGCTTCATCCAGTATCTCCCGAAGCTGTTCTATCTGGCCGCAGGGATTGTAATCGTCCGCTACCTGCTCGCATTCGTCCACATGATTTTCGGCGCGCTCGGCACTGGCGCGATTACCGCTCGCGGCTTCTACGCCGACTGGGCAGAGCCGACTTACAAGATCATACGCGTGATCATCCTCGTGCTGGCCGCGACAGTGCTTTATCCGTACCTGCCCGGCGCCAGTTCGGATGCGTTCAAGGGGGTGTCCATCTTCGTCGGCGTCCTGTTCTCGCTCGGATCGTCCTCGGCGATCGGCAACATGGTGGCTGGCGTCGTACTGACGTATACGCGTGCATTTCAGATCGGGGACAGAGTACAGATCGCGGATACAGTCGGCGACGTCATAGAGAAGACACTGCTCGTCACGCGACTGCGCACGATCAAGAATGTGGCGGTGACCATACCGAACGGAACCGTGCTCAGCAGTCACGTCATCAATTTCACCACACTGGTACGCCCTGATGGACTGATCCTTCATACCACCGTGACGATCGGCTACGATGCACCCTGGCGGGATGTTCACAAGCTCCTGGTGGACGCAGCAACCCGGACCGAGCACATCCTCGCCGAGCCCGTACCGTTCGTGCTGCAGACGAGTCTGGATGACTTCTACGTAAGCTACCAGATCAACGCCACGACCGATCGACCGGACATCATGGCCATGACATATTCGGAGCTGCACAAGAACATCCAGGAAGCGTTCAACGAAGGAGGTGTGGAGATCATGTCCGCGCACTACAGCTCGCTGCGTGACGGCAACCAGTCCACCATTCCGTCTGCCCACCGCGGCCGGGACCACGCCACGCCTGCATTCAGGGTGATGCCAGTCCCTCCGGATTCCGGCGATCCCAGCGCCGGGTCGGAATCATGAAGGCGAACGTGGAGCGCTGGCTCTTCGACCCAACCGTCGGCCGTATTATTGCGGTCGTCGTGGGCGTAGCGATAGTCGTTGCGCTCGTCCGGGCATTGTCGAACTCACTCAACAAGTACGTCCGCGACAACGATACACGCTATCGTATCCGCAAGCTCATCAGCTTCGCCGGGTACGTTGCCGCGATCCTCATCATCACCACCGTTTACAGCAGTCGGCTAACCGGACTCACCGTCGTGTTCGGAGTTGCCGGAGCGGGCGTCGCGTTCGCGCTCCAGGAAGTAATCGCGAGTGTGGCAGGGTGGATAGCGCTGACCTTCAGCAAGTGGTACTCGCCGGGCGACCGCGTCCAACTCGGCGGTATCAAGGGCGATGTGGTTGATATCGGAGTGCTGCGGACTACTCTGATGGAGATCGGCGACTGGGTGAATGGCGATCTGTACAATGGCCGCATAGTGCGCGTTGCCAACAGTTTCGTATTCAAGGAGCCGGTCTTCAACTACTCCGGAGAATTTCCGTTTCTCTGGGACGAGATCCGGATACCGATCAGATACGGAAGCGATCGCGTACTGGCGCGCCGCATTCTGGAAGAAACGACGCAGAGTATTGTCGGTGCGTACGCGGAGCACGCTCTCGAGTCGTGGGAAAAAATGCTGCGGACCTACCGGCTCGAGGCCGCGCAGGTCAAGCCAATGGTGACGCTCATTGCGAACGACAATTGGCTAGAGTTTACGGTGCGCTACGTTGTCGACTATCGGCGCAGGCGGATCACCAAGGACGCTTTGTTCACGGAGGTCCTCGACCGCATTGACGCAACCGCTGGAGCAGTATCGTTCGCGTCCGCTACCTTCGAGCTTGTTGCCGCTCCCACGATGAGGGTTCAACTCGAATCAGTGACGTCGTCACCGCCGGTCATCGCCCCATCATCCTAGGGCTTATTGCGGTCCGCGAGCTGGCGCTTTCGCATCTCCGCGGCGACTTCATTGAGACGCCGGTCGGCTTCCGTCTCGAGAATGAGGGGGGGCACTGGCGCCGGTTTTCCGTTGTCGTCCAGATGCACGAAAGTGAGCCAGCACGCATTGGTGTGCCGCCTCGTGCCCGTGCGCAGATTCTCCGCGTACACGTCCGCAACCACGGACATGGAAGTACGACCGACATACGCTACGTGCGAGCGGATCTCCACCAGCTCTCCAACCATGATCGGCTCCTTGAACAGTATCCGTTCAACCGACAGGGTGGTTGCCTGCCCCCCGCAGTGTTTCATCGCCGAGAGCGCCGCGCACTTGTCCACCATGCTCATCACGACGCCGCCGAATATGGAAGGGCTACGCAACCCGTTAGCCTGACTGGGCATCATCAGATCTGACAACGCCGCCTCGGATTCGCGTGGTGATTTTCCGTTCATTTGCTCGTCCGTGTTAAGATTTGCCCTCGAACTGGTGAGCGGGCCTTACGCATGACCAATGCTCGCCGGAGCCCGCCCTGTTGACGGTGAGTCCGGTGGCCGCAGGAAGCCGACGTACTTGACCGCCTCGTCGTATGCTGCAGCCGAATTGAAGGCGCGCCGCAATGCGCGTCGCGCCGCGCTGTCGAGCGGAGGATCGTCCAGCCAGTAGACACGCGGGTGCTCACTGACGGTGAGAACCGGCCAGGTTCTGCTCTGGCTGTCTCGCAGCGATATAGACACCGAGCCTTCACCAGCGCTACGGACATTCAGTGTGTACCCTTGTCGAATCCATGACCGCGGAGTCGTTCGTGCAACGCTCGAATCGTCGCGAACCGAATCACGGCTCATAGCCAGCTGGGTAGCGGCGCGGCCAGTACGCAGATCTATAGCAGCCTGAACGGTGTCGTGTTGCGAGCCTCCGCGCATCTGATACGTTGTTCGATGCTCGAGCAGTGCATATGGCCCGCGTACTTCAAGGACGTCGGTCTCGCCATACGCGGAGATGCGAGGATCCTGCGGCGTTTCATCATCTGCGCGCAGTGGGGTTGCGTTGGGAAATTCTGTCGTGTGACGCACTGCCATTGCGACGATTGCCGTATCATCGTACACGAGAAGTGAATCGTTGGACTGCAGGTCGCGAACGTACACTCGTTCACCCGTGAATACGGCGTCATCAAAGGATCGATCAAGATCCGCGACGAAGACTTCATGGAACCGACCGTCGAAGCTCGCGAGCGTCATCGGCACCGCCCGAATGCGGATCCCATTAGCACCGGTCTGCACCCAGAAGGTGGAATCCGCGGTCGTTACAAGAAATTCGGCCTCTGGCGGTCCCGATGAATCCCGGTCGCAGCCGAGCGCGGTGCCAGCCAGTGTCAGCGCCGAGGCTGAAAGGCCGACCCGAGCAGCGTGGAACAGTCTGGTGCGGAGGCGCCGGTGCATCGCGCTGAATATACTCCCGCCGCATCGCACCCCCTAGATTAGTCCTCCTATACGCTTCAGCCGGTCCCTACAGCATGCGATTCAACGCTCTTCTTCTTATTGCGATTCTCTCGTCGTGCGAGTCCGCTGCCTCGAAGCCGTCCACGAGCTCGGCGTCGACGGTATCCGCGAACGCGTCCGCGAACCCATCCTCCAGCATCTCTTCCAGCGTAGCCGACAGCGGTTCGGGGACTGGCGCCGGCGGATCGTCAGCCGGGACAGTCTCGGCGGGAACGCCGCACTCAGCGGCTCGTGCGGATACGACACCGGTGAGTGCTACGGGTTCTGCTGCGCTCATCGCACTGCAGAAGGAACCGCGTCCGATACGCGCGCTCTATGTGAACCGATTTGCGGCGCAGAGCAGCCGGAAGCTGCAGCACCTCATCGCGATCGCCGACTCCACCGAGATAAATGCGCTCGTCATCGACGTCAAGGACGAGTTCGGACTAAACTGGCATTCCTCCGACCCTCTGCTGCAACGGAACGAGGGAAAGATGAACAAGGTCGCGAACATGAAGGCGCTGGTGGACACGATTCGCGCGCACGGATTACTCCCGATAGCGCGGATGGTTGTCTTCAAGGATTCTACCGCCGCCCGCATGAACCCGGAGCATGTAATCCGGAAGCCCGACGGGACACCGTGGAAGGACAAGAAGGGGCTGACGTGGGTCAACCCGTACTCACGCGCGATATGGGATTACAACTTTCGCGTGGCGGACGAAGCGATCCAGTTGGGTTTTGGCGAGATCCAGTTCGACTACGTTCGCTTTCCCGAACCTTACAAGTCCCTACCGCCGCAGGTATTTCCCGAGGCCGCGGGTCGCACCAAGCCGGACGCGATCCGGGATTTCGTCAAGGAAGCACGTGCACGGTACGACAAGCGCGGAATACGACTGACCGCCGACATTTTCGGACTTGTCACGACCGTACGCGGCGCGCTGGAGGTCGGGCAGGACTGGGAGAAGATCTCGCCCAACGTCGATGTTGTGCTTCCAATGGTGTACCCGTCGCTTTACCCGCACGGCTCGTTCGGTATCCGCATCCCGAATGCAGAGCCGTACAGGACGATCTTCATCGCCCTGTCGAGCGCGCGGATGCGCGACGAGAAAATGGGGATCCGAACACCGGAGCACGTGCGTCCGTGGCTCCAGGCTTTCACGCTCGGAGCGCCGCACTACGGACCGGCGGAACTCGAACAGGAAAAGAAGGCCGTGTACGACGCCGGCTACGACGGGTGGGTCCTCTGGAATCCCGGATCGAAGTACGACGAGATGATCCCCGGTCTTGAGAAGCAGCTCGTCTCTCGCCGGAAGTCACCTCCGGTACCGTTGCCACCGCATACCCCGCTCGACTAGTTTTTACGGCGAAATGACGACGGTCCTGAATATCGCCGGGATGCGCGGAGAGTATTGCCGGCGCGCCCTTTTCACCGCGCTGACGCCCGTCGCGGGAATCCGCTCCGCCGAGGTTTCCCTCGGGAGTATCACGATCGAGCACGACGGAACGGTGACGGAAGCGGACCTGCGCGAGGCGATCGCCGTCACCGGCTACATCGTGTCCAGCGTCGTGAATGAGCGCGGCCTCCCCATCTTCCAGGCCCATATACCCGCCTGAGATGCGCCCGCGCTGTCAGCCCTTGGTGTCCGTTCGTCTCATCTCCACGATTTCGGCATAGCGCGCTGTACCGGTGCGGAGATAAAAGAACATTCCGACCACCCCGATCACCGCGAACGAGAACCACTGTATCGCGTAGCTACGGTGCGGGCCCTCATCGAGCGGCGGGGGAGGAATCCGGGGTGGTATCTGCCCATGCGGCGCATTGTCTCCGTCCAGCACGATGACGAACGGGTACACGGGATAGGGAATGCGCGTCCTGAGCGCCGCAATATCGAGCCAGCGGAACGCGTCCGGTCGATCCGGTAGAACCGGCGACCCAGGGAACGGTCGCGACAACGGCCTTGCGTATCCAGTTCCGTGGAGGGAATCGGCCTCACGCCAGTTGTCGAGATCGACCATCACACCGTCGGGTGCGTACACCCAGCCGCGATTAACCAGCACTGCGGTATCGGTACCGGCCACGCGTAGTGGTGTGATGATATTGACTCCTGGCGAGCCATCGCGCGTGCGGTCGGCGAGCTTCACCTGATGCTGGTAGTCGAAGGCCCCATCGAGGACGACCCTGCGGTAGTGCAGCGAAGCGGAATCGTGCGACAGCTGGCGAACCGGTAGCGCCGGCTCCGCCAGCCGAGCGACAATCCGCGCGTTCTGCGCCTTCCGTTGCGCCAGCCGGCGCAATTGCCACAATCCGAGTGATGTCGTTGTCGCAACGAATCCCACGGCGAGTACCGTGAGAACATAATCTCGCGCCGGTCGGCTCATGGATCCAAACTAGTGCCGCGCGTGCCGCGTTGCATGATCCCCGCGATCACGATGCGCGGTTCAGAACAGGCGCATCTGTTCGCCGAGCATTCCGGGATCCACAGAGCCAAGGCCGAGCAACTCCTGCAACTCACGTGCGGAGCGCGGCGCGTGGCCGGCGAAATAGTTGCTCATGTAGCCGTAAACGTCCGTGACGGAGTCCGGCGCTTCCCGAATCGCATTCGCCCAGCGAGTAAGCTCCGCCGCACGGTCCACCTGGATTCGCGAATGATCGACGAGGTTACGATTGGGTCCCATCCACCTTACATAGTGAAACGACGCAGTCGGCCGCGCGAGCAGTTCGATCATCCAGCGCCGTGGCACCCAGCTTCCATCCACGACAGCCGCAGCGATTCCGTGGTCGCGAAGCAGCGCCAACACTCCTGGTGTCATCCAGCCACGAGCGCGAAACTCGATCGCCACCTGGAGGTCGCGCGGAACCCGCGGCAGGAAATCAACCAGTGCAGGCAGTTCCTCCGGACCGAAATCCGGTCCGAGCTGCACAAGTACTGGTCCCAGCTTCTCCCGGAGATCGCGCACTCGCTCGAAGAAGAGCTCCGTCGTCCCGTTCTCGTCGCGCAGTCGTGCTTCGTGAGTTACCGATTGTGGAAGCTTCAGCGCAAAGATGAAATCGTCGGGTGTTCGCTCGTACCAGGCGCGCACACTCGACGCCGGCGGAACAGCGTAGAAGGTCGAATCAACCTCCACCGTAGCGAACGCGCGAGCGTACGTCGGCAGATAGTCCGCCGTCCGGGTTCCGTCCGGAAAGAACACACCGGCCCATGCGGCATAGTTCCAGCCCTGCGTGCCAATGCGAATCCGGATGGTCATTCCTTGAATCGGTGCGAGAGAGCATTCGGTGTCAAGGCGAAACGCGAGGGCATGGCACCTACCTTGCCCATACAACGTGTAACGATT
>JALYYT010000235.1 GCA_030946285.1 Gemmatimonadota bacterium | reverse complement strand
CAACCCGATCGCCGTGTCGCGCGTGAAGAACAGATTCGGGACGGGTGGCAGGACGTATCCGCACTCGTTCAGCGTGCGAGCTAGCGGGCCCTGCACTTCCTCGCGGCCCTCGATGAGCACGCGCACTACGTCCGCAGGGGCCAGCTCGTTCAGGTCCCGCGCGATCGGGGCGGACTGGATCATGTCCGTGGCCTCGCGGATGATCAGGCGACGCGCCTCGGCGGTCGCCATCGCTTCCGTGAGCAGGTCCCGAACGTAGTACACACCCGCGAAGCGCCGCAGGACCGCGACCAGGCGCCGGTGCTCGGTCTGCGCCGTCTCGACGTGGATTATGTCGTCGTACAGGTAGTCTTCGCGGGTATCGGGAGTGACCGCGAGGAGCTCCGGCCCTGGTTCATGGACGAGCACCGAACGCAGATGGCCGATCTCGGAAGTGATCTTCACTGGCATGTCGTCGTAAGATAGCCGCACGGTCAACTTGCGGCCCGCATGCCCGTTGGCATAGCTTTGTGAAGATTTTCACAAGCCAAGAACCCACTTGAAACGCGTACCCGACTCGACCGTTCGCCGCCTGTCGCTCTACCTCGGCTTTCTGGAGGAGCTGGAACAGAAGGGCGAGGCCACAGTATCCAGCGACGTCCTCGCCCGTCTCGGCGGCACCACGTCCGCGCAGGTGCGCAAGGACCTGTCGATCTTCGGATCGTTCGGGAAGCGCGGCCTCGGGTACTTCGTCCCGGAGCTCACCACCAGCCTGCGTCAGATCCTGGGCCTCGGGCGGGACTGGCACGTCGCCATCGTCGGTGCAGGCAAGATCGGCCTAGCGCTGGCGCAGTACCCGGGATTCGGGGAGAAGGGGTTCCATGTTTCCGCGCTGTACGACGCGTCGCCCGCCAAGATCGGAACGCGGCTCGACTCGATGCTCGTGCGCGACGTAGCCCAACTCACCGACGACGCGACACGCGAGCACTTCGACATCGGCGTCATCGCCGTGCCGGCGGAGCGCGCGCAGATCGTCGCGGACGTGATGGTGAGCGCGGGGATCAAGGCGATCATGAACTTCGCTCCGGCGCAGATAAATGTTCCGACGGACGTCGTGACCCGCACAGTCAATATGGGCCTCGAATTCGAGGCCCTATCCTTCGCCCTTGCGAACCTCTCGAAATAGCTGAACGAACTGCATCGGAGTGAGACGCTCGGCTCTCTCCGTTGTTGGAATTCCGAGAGTGGCGAGCGCATCCTGAGTCACGGCCGGTATCCCCGCGGCGGACGGAGGAAGCGATCGCAGGATGGTGCCCAGCTGCTTTCTTCGCTGGCTGAACAGACTCTGCACAAATGATCTGAAGCGCGGCTGTTCACCCTCGCGCAGGATCGGCGTCGCAAGCGGCGTGACCAGTATCACCGATGAATCAACCTTCGGCGGCGGGCGAAAGGCGCCGGCGGGTATGTCAAAAACCCGCTCGACGGCTGCGAGAACCTGCAGGTTCACCGAGAGCGCACCATAGCTCTTGGTGCCGGGACTGGCCATGGCGCGTGACGCCACCTCGCGCTGCACCAGAAAGACTGCGCGACGCGGTAGCTCGCACTCCAGTGCGTGAAACAGTATCGGTGTCGTTATGTAGTACGGGACGTTGCCGATCAGCAGATATCCTTCGCCGCCGAGCTGTCCCGGATCGGTGTTCAGAATGTCCGCTTCTACGATCTCGACTGCAGGATTTGCGGCGAATCTTTCGCGCAGCATTGCGGCCAGTGCGCGATCGAGTTCAACGGCTACGACACGTCCGGCGCGCGCGACAAGCAGGTCGGTGAGCGCTCCACGTCCCGGACCGATCTCGACGACGGTGTCGGCACTCGTCGGCGCGAGCGTATCCACGATTCGCGCGAGCGCGCGCTCGTCGGCGAGAAAGTGCTGACCGAGCCGCTTGAGTGTCGGAGGGAAGCCGTCGCGCGGCACCTTGTTCAGCTCCGCAGAACGACGAGCGTGAGGTCGTCTCGAGGCGGTATGT
>JALYYT010000234.1 GCA_030946285.1 Gemmatimonadota bacterium | reverse complement strand
CGGCTGCCACGCTCGTGGCTGCGGGCGACGTCGGCGCACTGGCCGCAGAAGTGGCTCCAGCCGCTGTTTCATCCAGTTCGCCGAGTATGTCGTCCACGTGAACAACATCACCTTCGGCTACCGACTGCTTAGAGAGCACGCCGGCGCGAAGGGCCGGAACCTCGACGGTGATCTTGTCGGTGTCCAGCTCGAGAATGGTTTCGCCCGCCGCCACCTGGTCACCTTGCTTCTTGACCCAGCGCGACACGGTCGCTTCTACAATCGATTCCCCTAGGGGCGGAACTTTCAACGCAATCATTTCGAGTATCTTGATGTTTGTTCTAAATATATCCCCCAACTGACATGCCTTGCGCGCGCTGACCATCTCCGCTCATGGCGGCCTCGAGCGGCTGGAGCTTCGTGAAGACCTGCCGATACCCGCTCCGGGACCGGGCGAGGTGCGCGTTCGTATTCTCTCCGCGGCGCTCAACCATCTCGATCTTTTCGTGCTTGGAGGCCTTCCGGGCATCACCATCACGCCTGGTTGGGTAATGGGCGCCGACGCGGTCGGAGTCATTGATGGAACAGATGATCTGGTCGTCATCAATCCGGGGCTGAGTGATGGAACCTGCGAGTATTGCATGCGTGGCGAGCAGTCGCTCTGCGTTCGCTTTCGTTTACTGGGCGAACATGCACCGGGCACGATTGCGGAGTACGTGGTGGTACCCGAGCGCAATGTCGCGCGAATCCCGAGGGACACTCCGATCCCCGAAGCGGCTGGGTTCACTCTCTCGACGCTGACCGCATGGCGCATGCTGGTCACGCGCGCCCAGCTTCGACCTGGGGAAAACGTGCTCCTACAGGGTATCGGCGGTGGCGTCGCGCTTGCCGCGCTGCAGATCGCACGACTTATCGGCGCGCGTATCTGGGTAACATCCTCAAGCGATGAAAAGCTTGCGCGCGCGGCCGAGCTCGGCGCGGACGAAACCATCAACTATCGCAGAACGGACGTCGCGCGTGAGGTTCGTTCGCGCACCGGCAAGCGTGGCGTCGATGTCGTCTTGGACAGCGTAGGCGAGGCAACGTGGTCGTCGTCGCTCGGATCATTGGGAAGGTTCGGGCGCCTCGTCACCTGCGGAGCCACCTCGGGGCCGATGCTCACCACAGACGCGCGAAAGCTCTTCTGGAACCAGTGGACGATTCTCGGATCCACCATGGGAAACGATGCGGAGTTTCACGCCGTTGCCAACGAACTCCGTGAACGGCGGTTGTATCCGCCAGTGGATTCGGTGTTCGACATCACCCACGGTCGCGACGCGTTCGCGCGACTCGCGTCCGGCCACCAGTTCGGAAAAGTCGTCATTCATGTCGCGGACTGATCGTTACATGCCGGCGGCGAATGGCTGAATCCGCGCAGTATAGTCCCGCGCAGCTCGCGGAGATTCGTGAATCGTTCAGCGCGAAGCGCGATGTCGTCTGTCCCGTGTGCGGCGGCCGCATGAGCTCGCGCCCTATTGGAGGCGGCTCTTTCGGGCTGGGCTACTCGCGCAAGCGCGAGTGGCTCATCTGCGGCGGTTGTCACCGCAGCGCCATCTTCGATGTGAAGCGCGGCACACGGAACTGAAAGCCAATTCGCGGGCTAACCCAGCTTCCAGAAGAGAAGCAGGATGTAGCTGAATATCGCGCCTACACCCGCGAACGCGACTAACTGGTGGTATCGTGGCGTCCGTATTACGAGTGCGCTGACGCACATTAGAAGGAAAATGCCGTGGAATGCAAGGTTCGCGGGCAACGGCAGACGACCCGCCACTATCAGTTCCTTGACGACGCTGATGATGAGCGCGGCAGCGAAGAAGCCGAAGAACCAGCCGCATTGTCGTTCGTAATGAAAACGCAGATCGAACGCGTGATCGTCGGCAGCCTCCGGCAGTATCACCGCTGCCATCATGTACAGCGCAACGTTCTGGAGCAACACCACCAGAAACGCCCCGAACGTCCAGTTCACGTACGACTGAAGTCCGAACATCGACCACCAGACCTGGACGTAGATGACGAGCAGCGCGCCAGACCAGACGAGAGGCGGCCAGTACCAGATTACGCGGTCGCTCGTCCGGATGAGCCGCCCCATGGCCGTCAGCACCTGCGCCATTCCGAGACCGACGATTATCGACAACAGAACCGAGAGATAGCTGAATGCATCCATACTGCGGGCAGACTCCGGTCGGCGTTGTCCAGCTTGCCGTAATGGCATGATGCTGGCACCTGCGGTGCGCATGCGACTCGGCCAGACGGGCGGAGCGCAGTCGATATGTACAGCCAAACTGGTTCCGACGCGATGGCCAGCAACGAATTTATGGGTTTTATCAAGGTTCGCGGCGCCCGCGAGCACAATCTCAAGAACGTGGACCTCGACGTTCCGCGTGATGCGCTGGTCGTGTTCACGGGCGTTTCCGGATCGGGGAAGTCCTCGCTCGCATTCGGCACGCTCTACGCTGAAGCGCAGCGCCGATACCTCGAATCCGTCGCGCCCTACGCGCGCCGCCTTTTTCATCAGATGGGCGTGCCCCAGTTCGATTCGATAGACGGACTACCGCCAGCGGTCGCACTCCAGCAGCAGCGCGGTTCTCCCACGACGCGATCTTCCGTCGGGAGCGTGACGACGCTTTCAAACCTTCTGCGCATGCTCTATTCCCGCGCTGGAGACTACCCGCGCGGCCAGTCACTGCTGTACGCGGAGTCGTTTTCTCCGAACACGCCCGAAGGCGCCTGCCCTCGCTGCCATGGGCTCGGCCGCATCTACGAAGTCACCGAGAATTCCATGGTGCCCGACGATTCGCTCACCATCCGGGAGCGTGCGATCGCAGCGTGGCCGACGGCATGGCAGGGCCAGAACCAGCGCGACATACTCGTCACACTTGGCTACGACGTCGACACACCCTGGCGGGAACTTCCGAAGAAGGATCGCCAGTGGATTCTATTCACCGACGAGCAGCCCGTGGTGCCCGTGTACGCCGGATTCACGCCCGCCGAGACGCGCCGCGCGCTCAAGCGCAAGGAAGAGCCGAGCTACATGGGCACGTTTTCAAGTGCCCGTCGTCACGTGCTGCACAGCTTCGCGAATACGCAGAGCGCACTCATGAAAAAGCGCGCGTTGCAGTTCATGCTGAGCACCGAGTGCCCGCTCTGTCACGGCAAGCGCCTGCGACTGGAATCGCTGTCGGTGAAATTCGCCGGACTCGACATCGCAGAGCTGTCACGCCTGCCACTTGGCCGGGTCGCGACCATCGTCGCACCTTACGCCGACGGCACGGCGACGCCCAAATCGGGAAAAGGGGACCATCATCCGGAAAAAATCGTCGTCACTCAGCGAATAACTCAGGACCTGCAAGGGCGGCTCACGGTGCTGCTCGACCTGGGCCTCGGATATCTCTCGCTCGACCGAAGTACTCCTACACTCTCGCCGGGCGAGCTGCAGCGGCTTCGACTGGCCACGCAGGTCCGGTCCAATCTGTTCGGTGTCGCGTACGTTCTCGATGAACCATCCGCCGGTCTGCATCCCGCCGACACCGAAGCGCTGCTCACTGCGCTCGACCGCCTCAAGGAGTGCGGAAACTCTCTCCTCGTCGTCGAGCATGATCTCGACGTGATTCGCGCCGCAGACTGGATCGTCGACGTCGGGCCGGCCGCAGGCGAGCAGGGCGGAATGATCCTCTACAGCGGACCGCCCGGTGGTCTTCAGGAAATCGAGGCGTCCGAAACTCGCAGGCATCTCTTCGGACGCGACATGCTCCCGTCCCGCGCAATTCGCGAACCACGCGGATGGCTCGCACTGAAAGGCGTGACACGCAACAACCTCGACGATCTCGATGTGTCATTTCCGGTCGGGGTATTCACGACAGTCACCGGCGTTTCCGGCTCCGGAAAGTCCAGTCTCGTGAGCCAGGTACTCGTCGATCTCATGGCTGAAGCACTCGGTCATGAGCCGCCCGACGTGGTGGAGGAAGCGGACGATCTCGAGCAGGTTGTCCCGGTCACGCTTGGCGGACACATCGAGGGTGGTATTGAACACATTCGTCGCATGGTCGTCGTTGATCAGAAGCCGATCGGGCGGACGCCGCGTTCGAACCTCGCGACGTACACGGGCCTTTTCGACCATGTGCGCAAGCTGTTCGCCGCAACGAAGGCTGCGCGCGCGCGTCACTACGACGCCGGACGGTTCTCCTTCAACGTCGCGAAGGGTCGCTGCGAGACCTGCGAGGGCGAAGGATTCGTCTTCGTGGAGCTGTTGTTTCTTCCGAGCGTCTACACACCATGTCCCACCTGTCACGGTGCCCGCTACAACGCGAAGACACTGGAAATCAGGTACCGCGATCGCAACATTGCGGAAGTTCTCGGCATGACCGTGGACGAAGCCTTCGATTTCTTCGCCGATGATGCTGCGGTGCGGCGATCGCTCGATGTGCTGCGCCAGGTCGGGCTGGGCTACATCAGGCTCGGGCAGGCCGCAACGGAGCTGTCGGGCGGCGAGGCGCAGCGCATCAAGCTCGCCACGGAGCTGCAGCGAATGTCGCGTGGCGCGACGCTCTACATTCTCGATGAGCCGACAACCGGGCTGCACCCGTCCGACGTCGAGCGACTCGTTGCGCAGCTCGACCGGCTTGTCGACGCCGGAAACACCGTGATCGTCGTCGAGCACGACATGCGCGTGGTATCAGGCAGCGACTGGGTGGTGGATATCGGACCCGGCGCTGGAGAAGAGGGCGGTCGCGTCGTGGTCCAGGGACCGCCGGCGCGCGTCGCTGAGTCCCGGGCCAGCCGTACCGGCCCCTATCTGTCGCGCTTCATGGGCTGAAGGTTCGTCACCCACGACTGGCCGGTGACACGTAGATTTCCCGCCATGGATTCGACCAGCTTCTCCGTTCGTCTGCAGGACAGCTTCGACCAGCTGTACCACTACGTTCCGGCACTCTTCGGTGCGCTCGTCATCCTCTTTGCCGGCTACCTGCTGGCGCGGCTTCTCGAGAAGGCCACGGAGAAGATTCTCCGTCGCGTTCATTTCAACAGGATCCTGGAGCGCGGCGGTGTGCTCCAGGCGGTCGAACGTTCTGGCTCGCACATGAACCCGACACGCGTCACGGCGAGCGTCGTCTTCTGGTTCATCATGTTCGCCGTACTCATGGTCGCCGCCAACGCACTCGGCCTGTCGTCGCTCGGGAACATGTTCGGCGAGCTGGTTGGCTACATCCCGAGCCTCATCGCGGCCATCGTGATCATCATCGTCGGCATCGTGCTCGGCGATTTCGTCGGCGGGCTGATCATGGCGTCCGCGGGAGCAATCCACGGCGGTCCCACGCTGTCGCGCTTCGGAAAGGGTGGCGTGATCATGATCGCGATCTTCATGGCGCTCCAGGAGCTGGGCGTCGCCACCGACATCGTGACCACGGCCTTCGCGATCCTGTTCGGGGCCATCGCGCTCGCCGCGTCACTCGCGTTCGGGTTGGGCAACCGGAACCTCGCCGGCGAGGTAACTCGTGGCTGGTACGACCGTTACAAGGCTGAGCGCGAGTCGATCGACCGTGAGAACGCGGCCCAGGACGCAGCCGATCGAACGGACGAGTTCGAGTCTCCTTCGACGCTTCTCTGATACCCCCGAACGAATCCCGAAAACCGGTGCTTCCTGGTTGATCTCGGAGTGGTCGGCTAAGTCATTGTCTCGCAATGACTTACAGCGGCAGGAAATGGTTGCCTGAACCGCCTCCAGGCAGTATATTTCACGGTTCCCAAATAGTTGTCTCACATAAGGCTGGTGCCGCTCTCACGTGCGCCCGCCGCAAGTGTGGTATTGACCTGTCATGACAGCACCCAACAACCGCGAGCGCATTCTCCCGCGGCTGATCCACGAAGAGGTTCAGGAATCGTTCATCAACTATTCGATGAGCGTGATCGTTTCCCGCGCACTGCCCGATGTGCGTGATGGACTGAAGCCCGTGCATCGCCGAGTTCTCTACGCCATGAACGAGCTTGGTCTCGTTCCAGGCCGGCCGTACAAGAAGTCGGCGACCGTCGTTGGCGACGTGCTCGGCAAGTACCACCCTCACGGCGACAGCTCGGTGTACGACGCGCTCGTGCGAATGGTGCAGGACTTCTCGCTGCGTTATCCGCTCGTGGACGGGCAGGGAAACTTCGGATCCGTTGACGGCGACAACGCCGCGGCGTACCGGTACACTGAAGCGCGTCTCACTCGCATCGCGATGGAGATGCTCGGCGACATCGACAAGAACACCGTCGATTTCCAGCCCAACTTCGACGACCGGCTGCAGGAGCCGAGAGTTCTTCCTTCGGCGATGCCGAACCTGCTGGTCAATGGGTCGTCGGGAATCGCAGTCGGAATGGCGACGAACATCCCGCCTCACAATCTGCGTGAGGTAACCAGCGCGCTGGTCGCGTTGATCGAGGATCCGGATCTTCCCGCGAGCGCGCTGCGCAAGTACATCAAGGGCCCTGACTTTCCGACGGCGGGCTACATCTACGGCACGGCGGGAATCACCGACTATCAGGAAACGGGACGCGGACGCATCGTGATGCGCGCGCGCGCGGTGATCGAGGAGCGCGAGAATTCCAACCGCGCCCAGATCGTCGTGACCGAGCTGCCGTATCAGGTGAACAAGGCCAAGCTGCTCGTGGACATTCGCGATCTGGTTCGCGAGGGCAAGCTCGAGGGAATAAGCGATCTGCGTGACGAGAGCGATCGCGACGGAATGCGCATGGTGATCGAGCTCAAGCGTGATTCCATTCCCCGCGTGGTACTCAACCAGCTGTACAAGCATACGTCGATGCAGTCCACCTTCGGCGTGATCATGCTGGCGCTGGTCCCCGATCCCACCACAGGACAGCTCGTCCCGAAGGTGCTGCCGCTCAAGGACGTGCTGATGCACTTCATTGCGCACCGTCACGAGGTCGTGACGCGTCGCACGCAGTACGAACTGGACAAGGCCCTCGAGCGTGAGCACATCCTCGAAGGCCTGAAGATCG
>JALYYT010000227.1 GCA_030946285.1 Gemmatimonadota bacterium | reverse complement strand
AACCCTGACTTCGCGAGGTAGGATGGCAAACCGGCCGGCACTCTCTCGAGTACCGGCCGGTTTTGCAGTAGCGGGGGCGGGATTTGAACCCGCGACCTTCGGGTTATGAGCCCGACGAGCTACCAGGCTGCTCCACCCCGCGTCAGAGTTTCTAATCTAGTGGGCTAGAGCCGCATGTCAACGCGCCGAACGGCTTTTCCGCGCAACCGCGTAGGTGTGCCCGTTGCTGCGATGGGATAGATTTGGAATCTTCGAAAATGAAGCAACCCCTCGAAATCCTGCTGGCCGGTGTTGTTGACTATGCCGGCCTTTTTCCGCCAGCATCGCTGGACATGAGCTCGGCGACGCAATCGTACGCCCGGTATCTGGACGATCCGGCGTCTGCCATGCTGGGTCGCTTCGTGGTTCCGGTGCTACGGTTGCGCGA
Source organism: Gemmatimonadota bacterium (assembly GCA_030946285.1). Lineage (GTDB taxonomy): Bacteria > Gemmatimonadota > Gemmatimonadetes > Gemmatimonadales > Gemmatimonadaceae > Fen-1247. The sequence goes on along the minus strand of JALYYT010000227.1, from coordinate 4,056 downwards.
GTTCGAGGACGCCGCATCGCCAGTGCTTCCGCGTGGATCCGGCAGCACACCGTGGCGCCTGTCGGCGCTGCCGGGCCCCGATCTCGCCGCGGACATCGATCTCGCGCTCAAGTTCAACTGCCGTCACACGGGCGACGCGGCGGCCGGTCATGCAGAAATCGATTCCATCGAAATCAGGTCTGCCACGCCCGATGAGATTCTTGCGGCCGGGAGTGTAATGCCGCGGCAGATTTCGGCATTCTTCGAGATACCCATCACCGAGGATCCGTCGCTGCTCATTGCGGCCATCAAGCGGGCCGGCGGCCGCGCGAAGGCGCGCACCGGCGGGACGACGCGCGATGCGTTTCCGGATTCGCCTGCCGTCGCCCGATTCATGATGCGCTGCAGGGATGCGGGCGTCGCGTTCAAGTTGACGGCTGGCTTGCATCATCCTCTCCGAGGGGAATACCGGCTGACATATGCCGAGGACGCTCCACGCGGAGTGATGTTCGGATATCTCAACATGTTCGTCGCGGCGGTGCTCGCCTGGAGCGGCGCGGACGAGGATACCGTGATTCAGGCGCTGCTTGTTACCGAGCAGCATGATTTCGACGCGAGCGATCGTGCCCTCGCGTTCCGCGGGCAGTTGCTTCCGGCGGCAGTGATCGCCGATGCGCGCGCCAATTTCATCTTGTCCTTCGGGTCCTGCTCGTTCCGTGAGCCCGTGGACGAGCTGGCCACTCTTTCAATAAGCTGATGCCCACGAATCTCACGCACGATCCCTCACTTCCGTGCTGGGTGGAGTCCGCCAACGTTCCCGGTTGCGACTTTCCGATCCAGAACCTTCCGTTCTGCGTCTTCAGCGAGTTCGACGACGAGGCTGTTCCGCGCGGCGGTATCGCGATCGGTGACCAGATTCTGGACATGGCCGTCTGCGCAGACGCGAATCTGTTCGGTGGGCGCGCGGCCGACGCTGTCTTCGCCGCGGCGCAGTCCACGCTCAACGAATTGATGTCCATGGACGACGTCTACCTGTCTGCGCTTCGCGCCGAGGTGAGCGCGCTGTTGAGCGGCAATGGCACGACGCATCGCGGCATCCGCCTCCCGCGCAATCTGCTTCGGCCCATGGAGGGATCGGTGCTGTACATGCCTGCGCGCATAGGCAACTACACCGATTTCTACGCTTCCGTGTTCCACGCGACGAACGTCGGAAGCATGTTCCGTCCCGACAACCCGCTGCTGCCAAACTACAAGTGGGTGCCAATCGGCTACCACGGTCGCGCGTCGTCGATCTCTCTCAAGGAGACCGTGGTGCGCCCGCACGGCCAGACGAAGAGCGCGAGCGACGCGGCCCCGACGTTCGGACCGAGCGTGCAGGTGGACTACGAGCTCGAGGTGGGTGCATTCATCGCACGGGGAAATGCTCTCGGCGATCAGATCCCGATTTCCGATGCCGCGGCATCGGTGTTTGGCCTTTGTCTCGTGAATGACTGGTCCGCCCGGGATATCCAGTCGTGGGAATATCAGCCGCTCGGGCCGTTCCTTTCGAAGAACTTCGCCACCAACGTTGCACCTTTCATAGTCACACGCGAAGCGCTGGAACCGTTCAGGTCGCCAGCCTATGCACGGCCTGCTGGTGATCCCGCTCCGCTTGATTACCTGAGCGACGAAGCGGATCAGGCTGGAGGGGCATACGACATTACCCTCGAAGCGTATCTGTCGTCCGAGCAGATGCGTGATGCCCGGACGCCGCCGGTACGCCTCAGTCGCGGCACCTTCCGGGACATGTACTGGACGTTCGCGCAGATGATCGCGCATCACACGTCCAACGGCTGCGACCTCAGACCAGGCGACCTGATCGCCAGCGGAACAGTATCAGGGCCGGAGCGTGATGCGCTCGGATGTCTGCTCGAAATCACGCGTCGCGGCACAGAGCCCGTGACGCTACCAACCGGCGAACAGCGCCAATTTCTCGAAGACGGGGACGAAGTGATAATGAGGGGATACTGTGAGCGCGATGGCGCTGTTCGAATCGGATTCGGTGAGTGTCGCGCGATGATCGTTGCGGAGGATCGCTGATGCCGCCGAAGGGAAAGACGGTGCGGAAAAAGGCGCCTGCGCGAAGGAAGCCGGTGAAAAAGTCCGTATCTCGGCCTGATTTGCCTCCGACCGAAAAGATCGCCAACATGAAGTCGCGGTTCTTCGACGTGCGGCAGTCAGGCATTCAGGGAAAGGGAGCGTTCGCAACCGCGAAGATCCGGAAGGGACAGCGCATCATCGAATACACGGGTGAGCGTATCTCCAACGACGAGGCGGACAGTCGCTACGACGAAGCGGCCATGGGGAGGCACCACACGTTCCTTTTCACGGTTACGGCCAGCGTGGTCGTGGACGGTGCCATCAACGGAAACGAATCGATCTACATCAATCACTCGTGCGATCCGAACTGCGAGGCGGTTATCGAGGACAGGCGTATTTTCATCGAGGCGATCCGCACGATTCATCCTGGAGACGAACTTGTCTATGACTACCAGTATGAACGAAGCGGAGAAGACGACGACGAGATGGAGAAATTCTACACGTGTCTCTGCGGTGCGCCGAACTGTCGTGGAAGTATCATGAAGTCGAAGCCGGCCCCGCGGGTGAAGAAGGCCGCGCGCAGCCTGAAGAAGAAATCCGTCCGACGGAAGCGCAGCTGACGCAGTCTGGACAAACGGTGATTTCAAAATTTCACAAGGAGAACTGACCGACCATGCGAAAAACCATTATGAACTTTGTCGTCGCTCTGGCATCCGCGGTGAGTTTCGCGGCAGCTGGTGCGCAGACGACGTATCATCAGACGAAGCCGCTCGACCTCGCGAATCTGGATACGACGTGCGCACCCTGCACGAATTTTTATCAATTCGCGAACGGCGGCTGGATCAAGGCAAACCCCATTCCGCCAGCGTATGCTCAGTGGGGCTCCTTCAATGAGCTGGCCGAGGCCAACAACGACAAGCTCAGAAAGGTGTTGGACGACGCGTCGGCGCAGCGGCTCACTGCCGCCGATCCGGCGACTCGGAAAGTCGGCGATTACTACGCCGCGTGCATGGATACGGTCGCGATCGAGCGTGCTGGCTACGAGCCGATCAAGGCGGGTCTCGCACAGATTGCCGCAATTCGTACGCCGGCCGACGTGCAGCATTACATGATCGCTCAGGCAGCGAAGGGACGAGGATTGCTGCTCGACATCGGGTCGACACAGGACTACAAGAACAGCAGTCAGGTGATTGGCGGAATCGGGCAGGGCGGCCTGGGACTGCCGGACCGTGACTACTACTTCAAGACCGACGCCCCGACGGCCGCGATACGAGCAGCGTACGTGAAGCACATCGCCAACGATCTCGCCCTGGTCGGCGAGAGCTTTCCTGCCGCCGCAACCGACGCGGAGCACATTCTCGCACTCGAAACAACGATCGCCGGATCGCATTTCACACGTGTGCAGCAGCGTGACCCTAATCTCACATACAACCGCCGGACCCCAGCGGAGCTCGAGGCGCTGGCGCCCGGTTTCGACTGGAAGGGGCTGCTGGCGGCCGATCACGTGACCGACATCTCGGCGATCAACGTATCCAATCCCGGTTATGTGAAGACGGTCGATTCACTGCTCAAGACGGTGCCAGTAAGCGACTGGAAGGCGTACTTCACGTGGAATCTTGTACGCCGCGCGGCGGGCGCGCTCAGCACTCCGTTCGTGAACGAGGCGTTCGCGTTCAACCAGAACCTGACGGGCGCCAAGGAGCAGCTGCCGCGCTACAAGCGGTGCATTGCCGCAACCGACGGGGCGATGGGCGAAGCGGTTGGCAAGGCGTATGTGCAGCAGTACTTCACGCCGGAAGCCAAGGCTCGCGCGAACGCGATGGTCAACAACATCAAGGCCGAATTTCGCGACCGTCTGGCCAGCAGGACCTGGATGAGCGACTCGACGCGGCAGATGGCCTATGCCAAGCTCGATGCGTTCGTGCAGAAAATCGGTTATCCCGACAAGTGGAAGGATTACACGGCGTTGCGTATCGTCCCGGGCGCCTCGTACTACGA
>JALYYT010000224.1 GCA_030946285.1 Gemmatimonadota bacterium | reverse complement strand
GTTCTGGCGAGTCTGTTTGGCATCGTTGGAGGACGACCGGGCGAGCGATGGGGCAACGGTTCAGGCGCAACTATGGGCATGTGGCCCTCACATAGCTGTACCGGCTCCGCACGCGATGTGCGCTCCTGACTCATCCCGCCCGCTTCAGAGCATCCACCGTGGCCCAAGCGCGCCAAAAAAGAACGTCATGAAGATGGCACCGAATACGACGGTTCCAGAAACAACGATTATTGCCTGTACGCTGCGGCCTAATGTCGATCGCGGCGCGCGATCATGGAACAGCGTTCCCCACGCGGCAAAGCACCACACCAGGTAGCAGACTGCGAGGAGCTGCCATGAAGCGTGACTCGTGACGCTCGCCACCGCGGGAACCGCGCCGGCCCCAAGGGATACAAGGGCTAGCGCACCGAAGGAAAGCCGCCGCGCCGATGACGCGAGCAGACCGAACACAGTTTCGCGTGGTGCGACAAGATGTGATACCTGATTCATCCGTCCCCCCTTTGTTAGACCGCAATTCTGAATATACGGTCTCCGGTCCCGCCCGCGACCTACCGGCCCAGCCAGTAGTTGAACTTGATCTGGAAAACGTTCGTCGGACGATCGCGCATCAGAAGGTTTCGGTCCCGCGTAAAGTCGAAATTGCCGACGCTCGAGTTGCCGACCCTGTTCTGCGTCCATACGAAGTACACGGTCGAACCCGGACGATATTCCCAGCGCAATACGGCGTTTCCAATCAGCGACCTGTACGCGAAGTTCGGGTCACCGAACGTGAATGAATGCGCCGGACCCGCACCATCGGGATCGACCGTGTACGTTGCCCCGCTCGTAGATGTCGCAGCGGTGCGTGAAATCGTTCCGACATCCTTGCCGTAGACGACCTTGGCCAACGTCCGCGGCGCGGCGAACTCGCGGAACGAAGTGTAGTTACCGCTCGCAAAATACGGCTGCGCATAGAGCTGCAACGTCAGGTTCGGTGTGAACGTCCAGTTGACCCGCGTATCCAGCGACCAGGTCTTTGACGTGAGATAGGCGAATACGTAGCGCCGTCCGTAGAACGACACTGCTGTCGGGTCTACCTCCGTAGTCACGTATTGCGCTGCGTCCTCGTTCGACTGGAACGTGGGCGTGAGGCTGATGAATACGCTCGATGCCGGCTTGATAGCAACACCTGGCGCAATCGTGAGCATGTGCGTGTTCGCTCCCACCCCGTTGTATCCCTCAACGGAGATGTTGAAGACGGCACGGCCGCGCGCATCGGTCGAAACCTGAATCATCCCGTCACGGTAGCCTGACCGCATCACGACTGGCCCGCCCCGGGTGAGACGGTCATCCAGGACAGCCGGATGATAGATCGTGAATCCGCGCAGCCTCCAGTAGTTGAGAAGATCGAGCTGACCGAATGCCTGGGCCTGCTCGTCGGTCCTGTCACCGTCGTAGTTGAATTGCTGCTGGCCTCCAGCGAGGATCGTCGCGCTCCGGTAGAAGCTTCCCGGATGGGTCCACTGATGACCGACGTTGAAGTTCATCCAGCGATAATCCGCGCGGTTGAGATACGACAGATCGTTGACCTCGAAGCCCGGGCTCCGCCAGTTCTGTGCTATCTCCCAAAACGTGTCTCCCTGCTTGGCAAGCCGCGTGTACAGCCCGTAACCATGCAGCGAAGTTGCGGTCGTGTCGTAGCGAGTACCAAACAGTCCATCGGACGGAACTCGGCGATCAGGGCGCTGGAAGTAATGAGCACTGGATTGCTCGGTCAGCGCAATTGCGTCGGCCGATCCGCCGACATTCGAGAGCGCAAGCGACCCCATCCAGCTGTACTGACGCTGACTCCAACGGTGATCCCAGTCGAAGCCGAGCGCTTCCGCATGGCTTCGCAGCCGACCGCTGAGTGCCGTATCACTCATCTGCCGCGCGACTGATGTGAACATCGTGCCGACCGTTGTTGCACCGTCGCGCAAATCCTTCTTCACTCGTCCAACGAAGTAATTGGTGAGTGGTTCCACCTGTTGCGTGTACGTCGGACCGCCGGGAGCAGTGATGTATTCCGCGGTTTCGCGATTGGTGAGCGCGTCGAGCACACCAACCGTGAACCCGCCGGCAGTTCGGCCGGTCACTTTCGTGGCCCCAAGTATAGACGTCTTGTCCGGGAGGTCCGCGTACTCAGAGTTTCCACCAACGTATCCATTGAGCTGCGGCGCTCTGCCGATACGGCGGGAGTAGAAGAGATCTAGGCTCGACGTGTTGCTGCAGAAGTTGCAGTTCATGCCGCCGTAATCGAATGCGCTGCTCCCAGCTACGAAGAACGGTCGCTTCTCGTCGTAATAGGTTTCGTAGGCCGAGAGGTTGATGGTAGCGGGGTCGACCTCGACCTGTCCGAAATCCGGATTGACGGTCGCGTCGAGCGTCAGATTGGAGGTGA
>JALYYT010000212.1 GCA_030946285.1 Gemmatimonadota bacterium | reverse complement strand
TGACCCCGCTTTGACCCCGCTTTGACCCCGCTAGTAACGTCCCCGTGGCGGCACCTCGGCGACCGACGACCAGTAATCCTCAATGCTTCGAACCGCGGCGATGAACTCATCGAGGTCATTGGGCTTGCGAACGTAGCAGTTCGCGCCCAAGGCGTATGTCGATGAGACGTCGACTGCGGCATCAGAAGACGTAAGCATCACGACGGGAACACCGTTGAGCCTGGGGTGCGACTTGATTTCCGCTAGTACCTGTGCGCCGCCCTTCTTGGGAAGATTCAGATCCAGAACGACAATATCCGGACGTGGGGCGTCGGCGTATAGACCTGACTGCTCCAGAATCGCAATTGCTTCAACACCGTCCCGCGCGATTGTCAGGTGGCTACGGCGTTCCGGATCGAGTGCTTCGCGGAAGAGACGCACATCGCCGGGATTATCCTCGACCAGGAGAATGTCGAGAGGAGTGCGTGGAAGTGGGTTCATTGTTCTTTATTCTCCGACAATGGAATTGTAAAGTTGAAGGAACTACCCTGGCCTGACGGCGCCGATTCGACCCAGATCCGTCCGCCGTGCCGCGCGATAATCCGCGCACACAGCGCCAGTCCTATACCGGTTCCCGGATATTCCTCACGTGCGTGAAGGCGTTGAAACATGGCAAATATTTTCGCGCCATACTCTTGGTCGATCCCGATCCCGTTGTCCGTAACCACGAATCGCCAATCTTCCGCGCTCCTCGTAGCGGAGATCTTAACACGAGGGTTGTGCTTGCTGCGGAACTTTACAGCGTTGGCAATCAGATTGTGAAAGACTTGCTCCAATAGCACAGAATCTGCAAAAACCACGGGTAGCGGATTGCACGTTACTTTGACGCCTGACGTCGCGATTACTTCACCCAGCCCGGAAAGCGCGCGCGCCAGTACAACTGACGGGTCCACATTCACCCTGTTGAAGCCACCCGAACCTGCCCGCGAGTACGCGAGCAGATCCTCGATCAGCCGATGCATTCGAGCGGCGCCATTGGCAGCGAAGTCTACGAAGTCGGCTCCGTCCGGACCTAATTGGTCGCGGTACCGCCGCTTAAGTAGCTCGGTGTAGCTCCTTACCATCCGCAAAGGCTCTTGAAGGTCGTGCGACGCGACATACGCGAACGCCTCAAGGTCGGCGTTCGACCGAGCAAGATCCGCATTCGCTGCCGTAAGTTCCGCGGTCCTCTCCGCGACTCCACGCTCGAGCTCAACGTTCGTGCTAGCAAGATACGTCTCGACCCGTTTCTGAGCGCTGATGTCGGCATAGGTGACCGCTATCTCGCTTCCGATCTTGAGCACCGTAATGAGTACCCACTCCTCACCGTCCGCGCGGTGATAATTGAACTCCTGTCTGTGCGACTCCCCTGTTTCGAGGACGTGTACATACGAATCGAACAGCGACGTTGCGCGGAGATCGGGAAATATCTCCAGGAGTGTCCGTCCTACAAGTGCGGACGCACGTGTTTGGGTGTAGCCCGCAGGGTTGCTATACCGCCATTCGAAGTCGACGACCGCGCCATTATCCCAGACCGGCCGAAACAACGCCAGCCCGTCTGGCGATGCGTCCGCAATGACCTGGAAACGCTCACGCGCAGTGCGCTCGGCCGCTTCGGCATCGACTCGCGCGGTGACGTCCTCGCACATCGCAACGACGTGCTCGATGACACCGCCCGGCCCACGGACGGGGTAGTAAGTCGCCTGCGTCCACCTGGTCACTCCGCCGAGTGCGTTTCGCGAGTAGTCGAAGCGGAGCAGCGGAAGTGTGACCTGCTCGCCGGCGAATGCGCGGTGCACGAGTGAAAGCGCGCCCGCTGCTTCGAGCTGCGGGTCGTTCAGGACGGAGTAGTCAGGTTCAATTTCCGTCGCGGCGCGGCCCCACATCTTTTCAAAGGCAGGATTGCTATCCACCGGATGGCCTGCCATGTCGAACATGACCGTTGCAAGCGGCGATTGATGCATCAGAGACCGGAAACGTGCCTCGCTCTCAGCCACGCGGTCCGCAGCCCGTCTCTGATCGTCAATGTCTGTTCCCGTCCCGAACCACTTTATGACGTTTCCCGTATCATCCCGGAGCGGTGTCGCGCGGCCGAGGTGCCAGCGATACGCGCCGTCGGACGCGCGCCGGAACCGGTACTCGACCTCGTACTGGTCGCCCGTCATGACCGCGTTCGTCCAACGTTCCACGCAACGGTCGAGATCATCCGGGTGGATAACCGGCTTCCAGCCCCATCCGCGCGTCTCCTCCAGTGTCAGGCCCGTGTAGTCGTACCAACGCTGATTGTAATAATCCAGGTACCCATCGGGCTCCGCCGTCCAGACGATCTGGGGAATCGCTTCCGCGAGCGTGCGAAACTGCGCGTCTCCGGAGGCGAATTCGAGCGCATTCAGCGCGCTTGCATAGTGTGAGCGCGCAGGTATGGATGAGGACAAATTTGGGTCCGTGCGCCGATGCGGAATCAGCGGCGGGCCCGCGGATTCGTCTATATTATCGGCCGCCTCGATTCCGGACTTAACAAGACTCGCCTACCAGCTCAAGAACGTACCGATCACCTAAAGGTCGCACGCGAAAATAGGGGACATCGGGGACATCGGGGT
>JALYYT010000208.1 GCA_030946285.1 Gemmatimonadota bacterium | reverse complement strand
GGTCAGCGCCGCCTTCGAGCAGATGCGTCGCGAACGAATGCCGCAGCGTGTGGGGTGTAACGTGCTTCGCGATACCTGACGCATCAACATGTTTGCGCAGGATCTTCCATGCGCCCATGCGCGTGAGCGGCTCGCCGCGCGCGTTGAGAAAAAGTTTTCCCTCACCGCTTCCCTTCTCGAGCATGGGCCGCAGCTCTCTCAGATAAATCGCGACTGCACCGACTGCCTTTCGACCGATCGGCACGAGCCGCTCCTTGGCTCCCTTGCCGAAGACACGTATCAACGACTGATCGAGCATTAGATCGCGCACGCCGAGGGTTATCCATTCCCCGACGCGGAGACCTGCGCCGTACGCGAGCTCCAGCATGGCACGGTCACGAAATGCGAGCGGCTGATCCAGCGTCGGCGCGTCGATGAGCTTTCCGACTTCGTCCACGCTCAGCACATCCGGAAGCTCGCGCCACTTCTTCGGCGTCTCGAGTCGCTCGCTCGGATCGCGCACGACGTGCCCCTCGTTCAGGAGGAACTTGTAGTAGGTACGCAGCGCGGAGATGTTGCGACGGATGGACGAGGGCGCGAGTCCCAGATCCTTGAGATGGTAGATGTACGAGCGGAGCGTCGTCGAACCGACCTCGGCAGGAGCGTGCGCGCCGCGCGTGAGCGAGTAGTCCGCGAATCGCGCGAGGTCGCGGCCGTATGCCTCGACGGTGCGTGGTGACGCGCCGTCCTCGAGGGTCAGATAGTCGCCGAACGGGCGCAGCCAGAACGCGCGGGCGATCGTGTCCCGCGTCGGCTCAATCGTCACTTTCGAGAGTGGCTACGGCGATGCACGCGACTCCCTCGCCGCGTCCAATCCATCCCATCCCCTCGTTCGACTTGCCCTTGACGCTTACGGCCATGGGCGCGACGCCAAGCGCAGCTGCGAGACGTGACCGCATCTCGGACGCGTGCGGACCGATGCGCGGAAATTCCGCTACCACAGTGACATCGACGTTCGAGACGACGAATCCGAGAGCACGTACGGACGCAACGGCGCCACGAAGCATCTCTATCGAATCTCGTCCCCTGTTCACGGGATCGTTGTCGGGAAAGAGCGAGCCGATGTCGCCCGCCGCTGCGGCGCCGAGCACCGCATCAGTGACCGCGTGCGCAACGGCATCAGCGTCGGAATGTCCTGTGAGCGAAACATCGGATGGAATCCGCACGCCGCCCAGGACGATGGGGCCGCCCGGCGCGAAGCGATGGGAATCGTAGCCGATCCCGATTCGAGTGCTCACGCGCCCGCGAGTCCGCTAGCCTTCGTAGCGACGCACGGCGAGGCATGCGTTGTGGCCGCCAAAACCGAAGCTGTTGCTTATGGCGGCCGTCACGTCACGAGTAACCGCGACGTTCGGCGTGTAGTTCAGGTCCAGCTCCGGATCCGGATGCTCGTAGTTGATCGTCGGCGGAATCATGCCTTCTTTCACGACGAGGTTGCAGATGACGAATTCCACTGCACCAGCGGCACCGAGCATGTGACCGGTGGCGGACTTGGTGGAGCTTACGTTGATCGTCTTCGCGTGCTCGCCGAAGACGGCCTTGATGGCGCGTGTCTCATTGAGATCGTTCGCCGGGGTCGACGTGCCGTGCGCGTTGATGTACTGCACGTCAGCCGGCGAAAGACCGCCGTCGCGCATCGCCCGCTTCATGGCTCGCTGCGCACCTTCACCGTCTGGGGCGGGTGCGGTGAGGTGATATGCGTCGCCCGTAGCACCGTAGCCCACGATTTCGCCGTGGATGGTGGCGCCGCGAGCCAGCGCGTGCTGGAGCTCCTCCAGGACGACGATTCCCGCGCCTTCGCCCATCACGAAGCCATCGCGTGTCGCATCGAACGGTCGAGACGCGGTCGCCGGAGAATCATTGCGTTCCGACAGCGCCTTCATGTTCGCGAAGCCGCCGATCGCCATCGGGGTCACCGTGGCCTCTGCGCCGCCGGTGATCATTATGTCGGCGTCGCCGTACTGGATGGTTCGAAAGGCGTCGCCGATAGCGTGCGCCGACGTGGCGCATGCGGAGACGGTGGCGTAGTTCGGCCCCTTCGCCTTGAAGTGCATGGAGACGATTCCTGCAGCGATGTCCGCGATGAACATCGGAATGAAGAAGGGGCTGATCTTGCTCGGCCCCAGCTCCCGATAGACATCGTGCTGCTCCTCGAAGCTCTTGAGACCGCCGATTCCCGAGCCTACGATGACTCCGAGCCGATCCGGATCGATGCCGGCAGCCTCCGGATCCGTGAGTCCGGCGTCGGCCATCGCCATCTTCGCGGCGGCGACAGCGTACTGCGTGTACACGTCGGACCGCTTGATCTCCTTGCGGTCCATGAACTCGCCGGGATTGAAGTCCTTCACCTCGGCCGCGAACTTCACCGGGAACTTCGCGGGATCGAACTTGGTGATGGTCGCAACGCCCGACGTTCCCGCCTTCAGCGCTTCCCAAGTCGCCGCCACGGAGTTGCCGACAGGCGTGACTACGCCCATGCCGGTGACGACGACCCTGCGCTTCATTACGCGGCGACCTTTCCGTTCAGGTACGCGAGCGCATCACCGACGGTGCGAAGCTTCTCCGCGTCTTCATCGGGAATCTCGATGTTGAATTCCTTCTCGAATTCCATGACGAGCTCGACGATGTCGAGGCTGTCGGCACCGAGGTCGTCAATGAACGAAGCGCCGTCGGTGAGCTTCTCGCGCTCCACGCCAAGCTCGTTGGCGATGATGTCCTTAACCTTCTCCGTATTGTCGGCCATGCGGATCCTCGTACAGTATGGGTGGAACGTTACAATTTAACCATGCCCAGCAGGGGCAGGTAGCGGGGTGCAAGGGCGCTGACGCAGCCGCGCTGGGCCCGATGGATCAGATCATGCCCCCGTCAACCACGATCACCTGACCGGTGATGTAGGACGCCAGGTCCGAAGCCAGAAAGGCGACCGTACCTGCTATGTCCGAGGGTGACCCAAGTCGCTCAAGCGAAATCTGTCCTGCCATGGCAGTCCGGGCCTCCGGTGTCATCGCGGCGGTCATGTCCGTTTCGATGAGACCCGGGGCGATCGCGTTGGCGAGGATGTTCCTCGATCCCAGCTCCTTCGCGACCGATTTCGTGAGGCCGATCAGCCCCGCCTTGCTGGCAGCGTAGTTGGCCTGCCCCTTGTTGCCAGTGATGCCGACGATGCTCGTGATGTTTATGACGCGACCCCATCTGCGCTTCATCATCCCGCGGGTCGCGGCACGAATCGCTACAAAAGCTCCTCGCAGATTGGCGTCGAGCACGGCGTCCCAGTCGTCGTCCTTGATGCGCATCATGAGATTGTCGCGCGTCAGACCCGCGTTGTTGACGAGGATGTCAATGCCACCGAAGGCAAGCTCGACGTCAGCCACGAGCTTCACGACCGAAGCGGTGTCGGCTACATCCGTCGCGAATCCCTGTGCGCCGTGTCCGATCTCAAGCGCGACGCTCTTCGCGCGATCGAGATCGCGTCCGACGACGGCGACGCGCGCTCCGCAGGATGCGAGCGTCGCCGCGATGGCGCGGCCGATACCGCGCGTGCTTCCGGTAACGAGCGCGTTACGGCCGGAAAGATCTATCTGGAGCGTCATCCGAGTGCCTCCGCGAGCTTGTCAACATCAGTCGGTGATCCTACGGCGACCGTGCGCGCGCCCGGGACAAGGCGCGAAACCAGTCCGCACAATACGTTGCCGGGTCCCAGCTCCACATAAAGCGAATCCGGGTATTCCGCCGCCATCGCCCGCACCTCGGCCGACCACTTCACAGGTGATGTGAGCTGGCGCAGCAGGAGCGTGCGCGCGTCGGCGCCTGACCTGCACGGCTCCGCGGTCACGTTCGAATACACGGGAAAGTCCGGATCGGCAAAATTCGTTTCGGCGACCGCGCCGCTGAACGCGATCTCCACAGGTTGCATGAGCGGCGAATGGAACGCGCCGCTCACTGCGAGCCTTACCGCGCGCTTCGCTCCGGCGGCCTTCGCGAGCTCCATCGCACGCTCGACGCCGGCTACCTCGCCCGAGATCACAACCTGCTCGTCGGTGTTGTAGTTCGCAGGAACGACGAGGCCGGCTTCAAGCGATGCGCGTTCGCATATCGCGTCAATCGACTCCGACATGGTGCCGAGGACTGCGGCCATCGTACCAGGCCGCTCCGACCCGGTCTCGAACATCAACTCGCCGCGGCGTCGCACCAGCTTCGCGCCGTCGTCAATTGACAGCGAGCCCGCGGCGTGATGCGCGGTGAGCTCGCCCAGCGAATGACCGGCCGCAGCTACGATGCGGTTGGCGACCATGTCATGTACAACGGCCCACGCCGCGGCTCCGTGCGCGAACAGTGCGGGCTGCGCATTGCTGGTGCGCGTCAACTCGTCTGCGGGGCCTTCGAAGCAGAGCGTACTCAGCGGAACTCCGAGTGCGTCGTCGATCTCCTGAAACGCCGAACGTGCGACGGGAAATGCATCCGCGAGATCCTTGCCCATGCCAGGTTTCTGCGAGCCCTGTCCGGGGAAAAGCAGAATGACGTTCATGATCTCTGTTCGTCTCGAGTTTGCGATCGCGTTACAGCCGGACGATCGCGGAGGCCCAGGTGAATCCGGCGCCGAAGGCGACCATCATCACTGTCGAGCCCGGGCCGACGATTTTCTTCTCGATCACTTCATCGAGTGCGATCGGTATGGATGCGCTGGACGTATTGCCGAACCGGTCCACATTGACATACACCTTGTCCATCGAGATGCCAGCGTGCTTCGCCGTGGCTTCGATGATTCGCGTGTTGGCCTGGTGCGGGATGAGCAGGTCAATATCGCCGATGCTGAGCTTGGCGGAGTCGAGCGCGCGGTCGGCGGCTTCGCTCATCTCGCGTACCGCGTGCTTGAACACTTCGCGTCCCGCCATGCGCACGAGGTGTGACCGGTTCTCGAGAATCTCGGCGGTCATCGGATGCGCCGCGCCGCCGTCGGGACGATACAGCAGGTCTGCGAGCTTGCCATCGCTGCGCATGAACGTCGAAAGAATTCCCGTTTTCTCACCGCTCGTGTTGCGCTGCAGAATGACCGCGCCTGCACCGTCGCCGAACAGGACGCAAGTGGAGCGATCCTTCCAGTCCACGATCGCACTCATCTTCTCGGCGCCGACGACGAGGGCGGTGTCGATCGCGCCGGACGCGATCATTCCTTCCGCGATGGCCAGTCCGTACAGCCAGCCGGAGCATGCAGCGGACAAGTCGAAGGCGGCCGCGCGCGTAGCACCAAGTTCGGCCTGCAGATCCACTGCCGTCGCGGGCAGGAGGCGGTCCGGCGTTGCCGTGCTCAGGATGATGGCGTCGAGTTCGCCGGCAGTGACGCCGGCCTTCGACATCGCGTTCCGGGCGGCACCAGCTGCGAGCCAGCACGTGGTCTCGTTGTCGGCTGCGATGTGCCGTTCACGAATCCCGGTGCGCTCGATGATCCACTCGTCGGACGTCTCGATCCCGATGGAGGCGAAATCGTTGTTCGTGAACACGCGGGACGGAATCCCGCGCCCGGTGCCGGTGATGCGCGCAACGGTCGGGATCATGCCACCGCCGCGGTGTTCTTCTGCTCCGATGCGGCGAGTCGCTGGCCCATGAGGTCGTTCATCTTGCTCTCCACTGCTCGTACACCGACCTTGATCGCGTTCTTGATCGCGCGCGGCGACGACTTGCCATGTGATATGATGCTCACACCGCGTACCCCGAGCAGCGGTGCACCACCGTGTTCCGAATAATCGAGCTGGGCGAGCGCGCGCGCCAGCGTTTCGGGCTCGATGCCCGCGGAATTCTTGATGAACCCCACGATCATCGGCGTTACGGCCTCGTAGAACTTGAGCACGACGTTCCCGACGAACCCGTCGCAAACCACGACATCGAGCGGTCCGTTGTCGGTTCCGCCGGCGGGCAGGTCGCGTCCTTCCACATTGCCGAGGAAGTTGAAGTCAGCCGCAGCGAAGAGCGCGTTGGCTTCCTTGACGACGGCGTTCCCCTTCTCCGGTTCCTCGCCGATGCTGAGAAGTCCTATCGCCGGGTTCACGCGACCCAGAATGCACTCGGCGTAGACGCCTCCGAGCCAGGCGAACTGGAGAAGCTCGCGCGCGGAGCAGTCAACGTTGGCGCCGGAATCGAGCACGACGACGGAACGTTGCGAGGTGGGAAACAGTGTCGCGATCGCCGGGCGATGGAGGCCCGGAAGCAGCTTGAGCAGCAGCGCGGACGCAGCCATCTGCGCCCCCGTGCTTCCAGCAGACACGAACGCATCCGACTCACCGTTCACCTGAAGTGTGAGCCCTACGGTCATGGAGTTTCGCGGCTTGGACCGAAGCGCTGCCACGGGTTTTTCCGACATGTCTATGACATCCGGAGCATCCACTATGGACAGTCGGTGGCGCTCACTGGCGAGCGCCGAGTGTTCGCCCGCGAGCATCGCGTCCAGAGTTGTCCGGATGAGATCCTCACGGCCGATCAGCTGAATTGTGTGCGACTGATCGAGCTCGCCGAGGGCGAGCAGAGCTCCCGCGATTGGTGCGTCGGGGGCGAAGTCGCCCCCCATCGCGTCCAGCGCGATGCGGGCCAACTAGGCGCCCTTAGCGGCTACTCTCTGTTTGCCGCCGTAGTAACCACACTCGGCGCATACATGATGCGGACGCTTGATGGCCTGGCACTGCGGGCACTTCTGGAGGGCAGTAACGGGAGCACCCTTCGCGGTGTTGCGAAGGCGCTTGCGCTGCTTGGATACGCGACGTTTGGGGACGGCCATGGGACGGCTTCTAGGTCAGGTTTTCAGGCGTGGGAATCGTGGCCAGAGTCTTTCTGGCGCAGCGCATCCCACCGGGCATCGGTCCTGGGCTTGCAGTTGCAGGGCCCATCGTTCAGGTCGGTGCCGCAGTCGAGACAAAGTCCCTTGCAGTCCTCCCTGCACTCCACGAAGGCAGGCGCCGAGAGGAGCCATTCTTCGCGTACAGCTGGTCGTACATCGAGCTGGTGTGCACCGGGGTCGTAAGCGAACACGTCCGGATCATCTTCGGTTGTTGGATCGTCGGACGGAGCGAAGAGGAAATGTGCATCCTCACTCACCGCCTGCGTAACCTCGGTGAGGCACTTTCGGCAATCCATTTTTACAGTACCGGACAGCTTGCCGCTGAAATAGAAGCGACCGTTGCCGGCACTGGAAAGCCGCCCTTCGACGTGGACCCCGTCCAGCGGGCGGGAATCGACCGCGGTCCAGATGGGATCGTCAGTCGCGAGGTCTCCTTCGACCTGCGCGGCCGTTGACTCCAGGGTGCGGATGTCAAAGGACAGCATAGCCACTCAAGATAGCCAGTTTGTACGGTGTCAGCAACCGTCCGTGCGCATCGCTGGATCGATGGCCTCAGCCGCGATTCGCTGAACTCCCGGTCTCCGCCAGGAAATCGGACCGCGGGATACCCCGTCTTTCCAGTGGCCAGGCTCATCCAGATTGTAGATCTGATGGGCCAACTCATTGCGGGAAAACAACCTGGACGAGTACAGCGATCTTCTGAGGGAGACCGATCAAACCCATACCGCGCGCGAACGACGGGTTACGGCCGGAGCAGCTTGTCGGGTGCTCCGGAATTGTCCGTCATCAGCTTTGTCACGAAACGCTGGCCCTCGGCGATGCGCTCGACCTGAAGCGCGATCGCCTCTGTTGACTGCTCGAGCCGCTCCATCCGGGCCTGAAGCTCATCCGTGAGCCTGGGACCGGCCTCGCCCCCAATCGACTTGCCCTGGCGCGTGCGCGCCACGGAGACGATTGTCCAGCAGACTATTCCGAAGACGCCAATGGTTTCCAGCGCGTGAATCATCGTATTGAAGGCGAAGATGTCCATTAGGGCGACCCGGTCGATTGTTCAGCAGTTGGACACGTTACCGATGCAAATCGTTGCGTGTTCTCCGTTTCCTACCGCGCGGCGATCAGCTCGCACTCCGCGAAGAAGAACCGCGACTCGCGCGTAGCGTTCTCGTCCGAGTCGGACGCATGGATCGCGTTCCGCTCCTTCGATTCCGCGAACAGCTTGCGCACGGTTCCGGCTTCTGCCTCAGCCGGGTCCGTCGCGCCGATCGCCTTGCGCAGCGCGGCGACCGCATCGTCCTTCTCGAGTACCATCGGCATGCACGGGCCCGATGTCATGAAGGTGCAGAGCGACGCGTAGAATGGGCGCTCCTTGTGAACTGCGTAGAACTCACCGGCCTCAGGCTGCGTGAGATGCGTGACGCGTGACGCGCGAACCTTGAAGCCCTGCTCTTCCAGATGGGCGATGATCTTTCCAGCCTTTCCAGCATTGAAGGCGTCAGGCTTGATGATCGTCAGTGTGTAATTGCCAGCCATTTACTTCATCCGCTCCTTTAGTAGTCCTACAACGTCTATCGGTCGCTTGGCGACGCCAAGTCCGTTGTCCTCGAATGCCTGCATCTTCTCCGCAGCGGTTCCCGCCGAGCCGGAGATGATGGCGCCCGCATGTCCCATGCGGCGCCCTGGTGGCGCAGTCTGGCCCGCGATGAAGCCGACGACCGGCTTGGTCATCTTCTCCTTCACGAACTTCGCCGCTTCCTGCTCGTCCGTTCCGCCGATCTCGCCGATCATCACGACAGCAGTCGTGTCCGGATCGCGCTCGAACGCGGCGAGACAGTCAATGAAGTTCGTACCGTTGATCGGATCTCCGCCGATCCCAACGCACGTGGTCTGGCCCATGCCGGCGCGCGTCATCTGGTAGACAAGCTCGTACGTGAGCGTGCCCGAGCGGCTCACGAGCCCTATCGGTCCCGGCGTGCAGATGCTCCCCGGGATGATGCCGACCTTGGCCTTCCCGGGAGAGATCAACCCCGGACAGTTGGGGCCGAGGAGGCGAACACCCTTCTCTTTCATGAACGGGTACACGTACGTCATGTCCAGAACGGGAACGCCTTCGGTGATGCACACCACGAACTCGATACCCGCGTCAGCCGCTTCCATCATTGCGTCGGCGGCTCCCATCGGCGGCACGTAGATGACGCTCGTGTTGGCACCAGTCTCGCGCACGGCATCGTAAACCGTGTTGAACACCGGCACCTTGTTCTCGAACTTCTGGCCGCCCTTGCCCGGCGTCACGCCCGACACGACGTGCGTGCCGTATTCCATCATCTGCTTCGTATGGAACGAGCCGTCGCGACCAGTGATGCCCTGCACTACAAGGCGCGTGCTGTCATCTATGAAGATGCTCATGCGGCCTTCCCGGTCGCGAGAGCCACGGCCTTCTTCACTGCTTCGTCCATGTCGGTCATCGCGCTGAAGCCGTTCTCGGTGAGAATCTTCACCGCGAGCTCGTCGTTCGTTCCGGTAAGTCGAATCACTATCGGTACCTTGAGCGGGTTTGCCCGCGTTGCTGTCACGATTCCATTGGCGACGTCATCGGTGCGCGTGATGCCACCGAAGATGTTGAACAGAATCGCTTTCACATTGGTGTCGCCAGTGATGATGCGGAGCGCGTTGACGACCTTCTCCGGATTGCTGGATCCGCCGATGTCGAGGAAGTTCGCGGGATCGCCACCGTAGTACTTCACCAGATCCATGGTCGCCATCGCGAGACCGGCGCCGTTTACGACGCAGCCGACGTTGCCATCGAGCTTTATGAACGTGAGATTGGCCTCGCGCGCGTCAACTTCGCTCGGCGCTTCGGAGCTGTCGTCGCGCAGCGCAGCGATGCTCGGACGACGGTCGAGCTCGTTGTCGTCAATCACCATCTTGGCGTCGAGTGCAAGCACTTCACCCTCGGGCGTGGTCACCAGGGGATTGATCTCCGCGAGCGACGCGCCGCTTTCCATGAATGCGCTGTACAGATCCTGCATGATCTTCGCAGCGGCGCGCACCTGCTTCACGTCGCTGTACAGAAAGAAGCCAAGCTGCATCGCCTG
>JALYYT010000198.1 GCA_030946285.1 Gemmatimonadota bacterium | reverse complement strand
CTGCCGGGACGAGGGCAACGAGACCAGTGCCAAGCAATTCCATCGAGCTCGGCTCCGGCACGGCTTGGAGGACCGGCGACCGGTGCGGCGCTGATGGCTCCGAATCCTTGGTCCGGTAACCCCATCCGTATGCGAGTTGCGGTGTCGGTTGCACAGTCAGTCAAAAAAAGCGTATCGTGCGAACTGGCTGGGTGGAACTCAAGCAGTAGAGTAATGATCAGGCGACATCCTCATCTCATCCCAGAGGCGTGCATATGCCGAGTGGACTGCCGGGACTGCGCCCTTTGCTGCGTGCTTTGCTGCGCGCTACGTTTCTCGCGATTCCCTTTGTGCTGTTCACCGCCGCGCGGCTGTCGGCGCAAGCAGCGCCCGCAATGCCCGACTCGGTGCGTCGCTACGTCCACGACGCGATGGCGGCGTTTCGCTCCCACTCCGTGCATCAGTCCGAGATCGACTGGCCTTCCCTCGAGGATTCGGTCCTCGTGCGTTCAACTAATGCGCGTACGCCCGCCGATACATGGCAAGCATTGACCTGGGCGCTCAGGAGTGTGGACCGTCACAGCTACCTTCTGCCACCGGCAGATCGAATGCCGACATTGTTTCATGGGATGATCCCGGCGAAGACGACGAGCCCACAGCCAGTGAGCAAGGCCGCATCGCTCCTCGAAGGTGACGTCGGTGTTGTCGTGGTAAAGGCCCACACTGGCATCAATCGGCCCGCGTACGTCGACTCACTCCTCACGGACCTCGCGACGCTCGATCGCTCCGGCGCCTGCGGATGGGTCGTCGATCTGCGCGACGACACAGGCGGTAACATGTGGCCCATGCTTGCAGGCGTCGGACCGCTGCTCGGAGCCGAAGTCGTCGGGTCCTTCTCAAAGGAGGCTCTGGGGCGGGGATGGCACTACCGGGATGGCCGCAGCTGGGACGGCGACAGCATTCCACCCGCCGCGCCGCCGGGTTCGGGGAGCGCGCCGCCACCGCGTCTTGCGCACGCAGACGCACCCGTCGCGCTGCTGATCGGCAACAATACCGCAAGCTCAGGCGAGATGGTGTTGCTGGCGTTCCTCGGACGGCCCGACGTACGGAGCTTCGGTGATTCAACCGCAGGCTACACGTCCGGTAATTCAAATGTGGCGCTTCCTGATGGCGCTACCATGATCATCACGTCATCATATCCACGCGATCGGATGGGCCGCACATATCCGCTACGCATCGCGCCCGACGAGCTTCTGCCGGCGAGCGACAGCGGCGCTGGCGATGCTCCGCTGAATCGGGCTGTCGCGTGGCTACACCGGCAAGCTCGGGTAGTAATGTGTGGCGCAGCCGGGCGTTCGATGCAATGATGCAGATTGGGAAGATCGACACCGAGGCGAGGCGTCGCGCGCATGCGTGCTACCCGAGTGTGGCAACGACCAAGGTTTGCGATTCACGAGGGCTGGGTCTATGCGAAGTAAGGTGCTACTCAGCTGGAGTGGTGGCAAGGACAGCAGCCTCACGCTCGCGTTGCTTCGCGCCGATGAGCGATACGAGGTGGTCGGGCTGCTCACGAGCATCACTACCGGTTACGATCGCGTAAGTATCCACGGCGTGCGTCGGGAGCTGGTGGAGGCACAGGCTGCGGCCACCGGCCTGCCGCTCTTCGAGATTGCGCTCGAGCCGGAGGCGTCGAATGAAGCGTACGAAGCAGCATTCGCGAAGGCGCTCGCACGGGTGCGCCTGGCGGTTGCGGAAGTGGAACTCATCGCATTCGGCGACCTGTATCTCGAGGATGTACGAGCCTACCGTGAGCGACTGCTCGATGTGTCGGGCTTCAAACCGCTTTTCCCGCTCTGGCGGCGGGATACGGCGGAGCTCGCCTGTGAGTTCATCAACGCCGGCTTCCGCGCGGTGCTGGTTTGCGTTGACACGACGCAGTTGCCGTCCAGTTTCGCCGGACGGTCATTCGACAGCGCCCTGCTCGCAGAGCTACCCGACAGCGTGGACCCGTGCGGCGAAGGGGGTGAATTCCACACGTTCGTGTGGGACGGCCCTGACTTCCGGGCGCCGGTTTCCGTGATCAGAGGGGAGACGATCATGCGCGACGAGCGGTTTGCCTTTACGGATCTCATCCCGGACGACGAGCGCGCTGGATAACGCAAACAAACGCGATCTACGCAAAACGCGGCGCCATTTCGGGAGGCGGTTTGCGAGGGTTCGTGATTGAGGAGAGGTGCTGTCGCGGTTCGCGTACGTAGATTTTGTGCTCCGCGAACGAGATATGAAACGCCGACCAGTTTCCACCTGGAGGGATGATGCAGGAGTCGAATGCCTATCACGTCACACTAGCTGAAGTCACAGCAAGGCGTATTGCTGTCATTCGTGCACGTATGCCAGCGCATCGTGTGGCCGCGCAGTTCCGCGACTATCTCGACCAGGTGTACGCGGTCGGTCGCGCTGGAACAGTGCAACTGGACGGACAGAACATCTTCGTGTACCGTGATGCCGATGGCGCTCCCGGTCACCTCGATGTCGAGTTCGGGGTCGGCGTCGCGGCGCCGTTCGCGACACAGGGCGGCGTTGATTACGGTTTAACGCCCGGTGGCGAAGCCGCCACTACAACTCACTGGGGTAACTACGGCGCGCTAGGCGACGGCCACGCGGCGGTGATTGATTGGTGCCGCGAACACGACGTGGTCCTGGCGGGCCCACGGTGGGAGGTGTACGGTCACTGGAAGGAAGGCGCGACTCCGCGCACCGACATCTACTATCTCATAAGCCAGCGCGCATAAGCGCGCAGCAGGACGCCCGGGGGCGCGCGACGTGCTCGCCCTTGGTGCCAAGGGATGGCAGCAGCGCAATGCAACAGCGAACATCCTTGTACCGTCAGAACTCTAGAAACGGAGCCTCGCATGCCCAGGTTTCTTCGCGCAGCACTCGCCGTCGTAGTCGGCCTTGTAGTCGGAAGCGTGGTGAACATGGCGATAATACTGATCAGCGGCCGCGTCATCCCGCCGCCGGCGGGAGCAGACGTCACGACCATGGAAGGGCTGCGAGCGTCGCTCCATCTGTTCGAGCCGAGGCATTTCATATTTCCATTTCTTGCCCATGCTATTGGCACGCTGGTCGGCGCATTCATCGCGACCGTCCTCGCTCCCGGCAGATCGGTCGTGCCGGCATACGCAGTAGGCTTTCTGTTCATGCTCGGAGGGGTCTCGAATGTGTACCTGCTGCCAGGACCGGCGTGGTTCAATGCTGTGGATATCCTCCTTGCGTACTTCCCCGCTGCATGGCTTGGCCATACGTTGGCAAACAGATTCTCCCAACCCCGAACGAATTCGGTACCGATGAACTCGTAGCTAGAGTGCGCGAGAGCGCCGCACACCTGCAACAATGGAGGATGACTGGATGTCCCACGGCAAGATCTGCTATCTCGAAATCCCGGCGAATCGCGCCCAGGATTCCGCGAACTTCTACGCCGATCTTTTCGGATGGAAGGTGCGAGAGCGCGGCGACGGAAACCTGGCTTTCGACGATACCGGCGCGGTGAGTGGAACCTGGGTGAAGCAAGCCGACCGGACATCCGACGAGCGCACGCGCATCTACATAATGGTGGACAGCATTGCGGAGTCATTGCGGAAGATCGAGGCCGGTGGTGGCACCGTCGTGACGACACGCACCGAGATCGGACCGAACATGGGAGCCTTCGCCGCGTTTAGGGATCCGGTGGGCAACGAGTTCGGGTTGTACGAAGAACCCGCATGATACCGGACCGGAAGTGAACTAGACGATATCAGGAAACGAGCACGCCTTGACAGGTATATACGGACTAGAGTATATACGTCATATGGAATCTGCCTTCGGAATAATCGCGGAACCCAACCGGCGCGCCATCCTGAGGCTGCTGGCTACATCCGAGCGTTCGGTCGGCGAGATCGAGAGCCAACTCCGGATGAGCCAACCGTCCGTATCCAAGCATCTAAGGGTACTCCGGGACGCCGGCTTGGTGGAATCCCGCGTGGAGGCACAGCGACGCGTGTACAGCATCAGACCTGAACCGCTTGCCGAAGTTGACGAGTGGCTCATTCCGTTTCGCCGATTCTGGTCGGCACATCTGGATGCGCTCGAGCTCCATCTCGACCGTACCGCAAAGCCGGATGCGAAATCCGTCACCGGACAGCGAAAAAAGGGACCGAAACAATGACTGCACGCGAGAGATACGCCCCGGGTCCGGCCGTCGGCGCGGACGTGCGAAAGGACGGCGATCGCTGGACACTCGTTCTTGTTCGCGAGCTGCGACATCCGGCGACAGTTGTCTGGAGTGCGCTCACCGATCCGGATCAGCTACGCGAATGGGCGCCATTCGACGCCGACCGAAATCTCGCTACCACCGGTCGCGCAACGCTTTCGACGGTAGGTACGCCAACTCCGCAGGTCTCGGAGACGAACATCATCCGCGCCATCGCACCAAGGCTGCTCGAGTACAACTGGGGTCGTAATGACATGCGGTGGGAGCTGGAGCAGATGGACAGCGGAACCCGCATCACTCTCTGGCACAGCATCGGCCGCCCGTACATCGCGATGGGCGCTGCCGGCTGGCACATATGCTTCGACGTGCTAGAACATCTTCTCGCGGGCGATCCCCTGGGCCGCATCGTCGGTCCGGACGCAATGAAGTTCGGCTGGCCGCGCCTGAACGAGGAGTACGCCGACCAGTTCGACGTCGAACCAGCACCGTACCATCACACGAGGAAGCATCAGTGAAGATCAAGCTCAGCAGGATCTACGTGGACGATCAGGAGAAGGCGCTACGCTGGCAGACAGCATGAAGAATTCTGCCAGGAGCGGGAACCGGTCGGCGCCGGATCTCATATCGCAAAGAATCGCTGATCTTGGCGACTGGCGCGGTACGATGCTCGCCACAGTGCGCAAGCTCATCAAGCAGGCGGAGCCGGATGTCGTCGAGGAGTGGAAGTGGATGGGAACTCCCGTCTGGTCGCACAACGGAATTATCTGCACAGGCGAGTCCTACAAGAACGTGGTCAAGCTGACGTTTGCCAAGGGCGCGTCGCTCAAGGATCCGACTCGGCTTTTCAATTCGAGCCTCGATGGCAAAGTGCGCCGTGCGATCGACATTCACGAAGGCGAAAAGATCAGCGAGACGGCGTTCAAGGCTCTCGTCCGCGAGGCGGTGGCAGTCAACGCCGGGAAGCCGAAGCGGGGAAAGAGCTGACCGCATGTACGGATGACGCACGGAGACTGGAAATGCGGGTGGCTGGTGCGCACGCGACGGT
>JALYYT010000184.1 GCA_030946285.1 Gemmatimonadota bacterium | reverse complement strand
TTGACGGGACGCTTTGCGACATAGTCGAGCGTCCGGACGACGCGTTTGTGCCGCCGCAGGCGTCGGCTGCATTGGCCCAGCTGAACCGGTTGCGGGAAAGGGACGTGCACGTCGCCCTCATCACCGGCCGTTCTGTGGCTGACGCAAAGCGCATGGTTGGCTTCGATGGTGTGGTGATCTACGGCAACCATGGAAGCGAGCGCGCCTCCCGTGCTGGAACTTTGTACCAGCCTGAAGGGTGGAGTGCAATCGAAGCGTCACTGCGGGCTGCCGCTTCGGTGCTGGCCAGAGTTGCGCATGACTTTCCGGGAGCCAGGCTCGAGAACAAGCATTTCTCGCTCACGCTGCATTATCGTGACATCGACATGACCAGAGCCGACGAGCTGCGACAGCGTACCGTGGAAGCGACGAAGGATAGGGGTCTCGTCGTTTCCGACGGAAAGTGCGTGATCAACGTGGTTCCGGAAGGGGTGCACAACAAGGGCGATGCGGCGCTCGAAGTGATCGCGGGTGTGGCTGCGGGGCGGGACATGGCCGCCGCATCCATACTGTTCGCCGGCGACGACGTGACTGACGAAGACGCTTTCGTTGCGCTGCAGCATTTCACGCGCGCCGTAACCGTTCGTGTCGGTAAATCACCACGACCGACCGCGGCGAGGTTCGCGCTTTCATCGCCTCGGGAAGTCCACGAACTGCTCGAAGTGCTACTGCAGGAGAGGTCGTGACCGTGCCTGGCTCGTCGCAAAAGTCGCCGATTGCGTGGTCGGCAACGGGCGAATCCGGTTATCCCCCGATCTCCGCGTACGGTGTAATTGGCGACATGCGGACCGCCGCACTCGTGGGCCTGAACGGCTCGATCGACTGGTGCTGTTTCCCGGATTTTCCATCTGCGTCGATCTTCGCGGCCATCCTCGACACACGCAACGGTGGTCGCTTCCAGATTTCGCCAGCGGGCAAGTACACGAGTGAGCAGCGCTACCTGCCGGCCACGAACGTGCTCGTCACCACGTTCCACGATGGCGCAGGCCTGGTCGAACTCAGTGACTTCATGCCCGTCGGCTCGAACGGAAAACGGCCGGGCTATCCGGAAATTCACCGACACGCAAAATGCACGCGTGGGCAGATGGATCTCGTCATCTGCTTCTCTCCGGGTTTCGATTACGCGGTCAAGCCGGCGAGAATCATTGCGCGCAGGAACGGACTTCTCGCGACTGACGACGACAACGAGGCCGCGGCGCTGTCGGCACCACGTGACCTCTGGTGGGACGTGGGCGAGAATGGCGCAACAGCCAAGCTCAGGCTTTCCGCCGGAGAGGAGGCACTCTTCGTCCTCAGGTATGACGATGACGAGGTACTTCCCCTCGACGCGTACGCCTCGCGCGAGCGACTCGACGAGACCATTGAATTTTGGGCCGCCTGGGCAGCGACGATTCGCTATGAGGGCGCACACCGCGGTGTCGTCGAACGTTCCGCGCTCGCGCTCAAGCTGTTGTGCTATGAACCGACCGGGGCGATCATCGCTGCGCCTACCACGTCTCTCCCCGAAGAGATGGGCGGCACGCGTAACTGGGATTACCGCTTTACCTGGCTTCGCGACGCGTCGTTCACGCTCGACGCGTTGCAGGGACTCGGACAGTATGCCGAGGCGAGTGCGTTCATGGCATTCCTTCGTCGTGTCACTCGCAAGGCGACGGACGCACATCTCCAGATCATGTACGGCGTGGACGGCTCGCGTGATCTTCCCGAGCGCACACTGGCGCACCTCTCTGGATATCGCGATTCCGCGCCCGTGCGTATCGGCAACGCGGCTGTCGACCAGCTTCAGCTGGATGTGTACGGCGAGATTCTCGCGACTGCGTACACGTGGAGTCGCACATCAGCGGTCGGCGAGGGGACATGGTGGTCTCTCAGTCGCCTCGTGGACTGGATAGCGGTGCATTGGCGCGACCCGGACAGCGGTATATGGGAAGTCAGAGCGAATGCCGAGCACTACGTGATGAGCAAGGTCATGTGCTGGGTCGCACTCGACCGCGGAATTCGCATGGCCCGTGAGTTCGGGTTGCCGGCGGACCTCGAACGATGGGAAGCGGCGCGCGACGCAGTGTGGATGGAAGTAATGGAGCGGGGCTGGAGCGATCGGCGCGAGAGCTTCGTGCAGTTCTACGGAACCGACGCGCTGGATGCAGCGAACCTCATCATCCCGATCGTGGGCTTCCTTCCGCCCGATCATCCCCGAGTCAAGAGCACGATAGCTGCTACTCTGCATGATCTCACGAGTGATGATCAGGAGCTCGTGTACCGCTACAGGAACGACGACGGCCTTCCCGGTACCGAGGGTGTGTTCTCGATCTGCACCTTCTGGATGGCGCAGGCTCTCGTCCTTTCAGGCGAGGAGGAAAAGGGGGAACGGATTTTCTGCCGCATGCTCAGGCACGCCAATCAGGTGGGATTGTACAGTGAGGAGCTGGACCCCAAGTCGGGTGCCTTTGCGGGTAACTTCCCGCAGGGCCTGACGCACATCGCACTCATAAACTGCGCCCTCGCGTTGTCGGCAGTGGGTCGCGGTTAACAGCGCAGCAGAGTGGTTTTCGAACACTCGTTCTTATACGATCTTCGGTTAAATTTCGGTACTCATGGCAAAGTTCGATTTGGTGGCTCCGTTTCAGCCCGCCGGAGATCAGCCCAAGGCGATAGCCGAGCTGTCGCGGGGGCTCGCGCGCGACGACAGGTTCCAGACGCTTCTCGGTGTCACAGGATCCGGCAAGACGATGTCGATCGCCAACGTCATCGCGGATTACGGCAAGCCGACGCTCGTACTCTCGCACAACAAGACTCTGGCGGCGCAGCTTTACGGCGAGATCAAGTCGTTCTTTCCGCACAACGCGGTCGAGTACTTCATTTCGTACTACGACTACTATCAGCCGGAAGCGTACGTCCCGACGACCGACACGTACATCGAGAAGGATGCGTCCATCAATGAGGACATCGACCGGCTCAGACTCCGTGCGACGTCCAGTCTGATGGAACGCGACGATGTCATCATCGTCGCCACAGTCTCGGCGATCTACGGACTCGGCGACCCGGTGCAGTACCGGGAGCAGATGGTGACTTTGCTGGCGGGGCAGAAAATCCAGCGCGACGACATTCTTCGTTCGCTGGTGAAGATCCAGTATGGTCGGAACGACGTCGCCTTCGAGCGCGGCACGTTCCGCGTGCGTGGCGACACGGTCGAGATTCTGCCAGCATACGAGGAGCAGGGAGTTCGCATCGAACTCTGGGGCGACGAGATTGAACGCATCACCAAGTTCGATCCGCTCACGGGCAACGGCATCGCCACACTGGAGCGCGCGGCAATCTATCCGGCGAAGCACTTCGTGACCAGCCGTCCGACGATCGAGCGCGCAGTGCGCCGCATCCAGGCGGAGCTCGCGG
>JALYYT010000155.1 GCA_030946285.1 Gemmatimonadota bacterium | reverse complement strand
GCCGGCTCCGCCGAAGGGGCGGGTCTACCATACGAGTCCCGACTGGAGCCCCGATGGCTCGATGATCGCCTACCAACAACAGAACGGCGACTTCCAGGTGTGGGTGGTCAACAGGGTGGACCACAGCGTCAGGAGGCTCACGACGAAGGGCGAGAACGAGGATCCAACCTGGGCGCCCGATGCCCGCCACATCGCCCTGACTTCTACGCGTGGGGGCGCCAAGGCGATCTGGGTGATGGACATCCAGAGCGGCCGATTCCGGCAGTTGACAGCTGGGGGCGACGCTCGGCTCGCCGCGTGGTCGGCAGCGTCCGCATCACCCGCGCCCTCTGTAGCCGCAGCGCGCTAAACAGACAGAGCAGCGCCAGTCATACCATTGCACGTGTAACGCACCGTTACACCAAAAAAGTTGCATTCTTCGGCGGGCCAATACTCAAGTTGTTGTATATCAACGACTTGGGTGGTGGCCCGCCGATTGCTTTTACCGGTCGTGCAGGCTGACTCACTCACTGGAGCCAAGCACATGATCAAACCGGTAATTCTTCGTTCTCTGCTCACCGGTGTCGGTGTAATCCTCATCGCCACCGCGTGTACCCCGGAGAACATCTCGGCGCCGATGGCGCCGCTGACAACTCCGACGGCTTCGGCCGCCGCGCCCGCCACCGCCTCACCAGCCGCGAGCCCCGACCTGCTCGGCGGTATCGTCCAGACGATCACCGAGACCGTCTCGAATCTTCTGTTTCCAGTCGTCCAGCGCCAGATCGCCTTGGTCACGCCGATTACCGCTACAAAAGTCATCTCCCCTTCGGGTGGGACCATCAGCCTCCCGGATGCTGGTATGACGATCACTTTCGCGCGGGGCGCGTTGACAACCGCTACCACGATCACTGTCACGGCGGACGCTGGCAAGGCAGTTTCGTACGAATTTGCCCCGCACGGCATTCAGTTCAGTGCCCCCGTCACGATCACCCAGGACATGAGCGGCACGACGCTCGTTAACAACGTAGGCGCTGCAGCCAGCATAGCCGGTGGTTACACAGCGAACGGTCTGAGCGACATTATTGGTGGTGTTTTGGCGAAGGTCGCCGAGATTCTGAAGGCTACCACTACCATCGTCATCGATGCCGATGGAAAGGCTCACCTCGGTACTTCAAGCTTCATCATCAAGCACTTTTCGGGCTACATTCTCGTCAGCGCCTAAGAGGCCGTAATGCTCCCGGACAATAGCAGTGACGACGCCAGCCTCGTGAAACGCCCTTTCGATGAACTGCGTGCTCGTGCGGCGCAGTTCATCGAGCAGGCCAGGACGTCTCAACGGCACGGAGATGCCGATGGAGCGCTCGCCCATTACGACGACGCGCTAGCGTTAATGGAAGACGAGGGTGATTGTCCGATGGCCGCCGATGCCCTTCGCTTCAAGGGTCTCGTTCTGCGGGAGCGCGGAGACACGCCCGCTGCGTACAGATTCTTCAACCGCAGTCTGGCCATGGCCGAGAGGCTGGATTACATCAATGGCCAAGCGCACGCTCTGAACTGCCTCGGCACGATTGCGCAGCGTCGGGGAGAATTGAAGAATGCGGAGCGGCTGTATCGTCAAGCGGCACACCATGCCGAGGCCAGCGCAGATCGCCGACTCCTCGGCATGGTCGAACTGAATCAGGGCGTGATCGCCTGCTCGCTCGGTGACTGGGACGCGTCAGTCGTCTGGTTCCGGCTCGGCCTCAAGGCCTTCGAGAGTGTCGGCGACAAAGAAGGCGCATCCTGGGCATACAACAATCTCGGCATGCAGTACGCTTCCCGAAAACGGTATGGCCATGCTATCGAGGCGTTCGAGCTGGCGCTCGCGATAGCCTACGCACGGGAGGACATGGTCGTCGAGGCAACCGTCGAACTGAACCTCGCCGAGGTGTTGATCGGAAAGGGAGAGCTGGACACCGCGTCCATGTCAGTCGCGCGTGCTCTGAAGATCGCGGAGATTCGCCGCGACCGACTGCGGATTGCCGAGGGCCTCCGGCTCAAGTCGCGTATCGAGCGAATTCGCGGCCAGCTCGCGACTGCGGTGGAGACTCTGAGACAGGCGCGTTATCAGGCGCGGGAAGGTGAGGATGCCCTCCTTCATCTCGAGCTGTTGACCGAGCTCGGTGAACTTTGCCGCGAGCAGGGCGATGCTGAGCGAACGCGTGAAGTGTTGCGCGAGGCGCTGGCCGGGTTCACGGAAATCGGCGCACTTAGACGAGCCGAGGCGATCGCCGAGGAACTGGCCGCGCTTTAGGTCATCCAGGCCGGAAAGTCGATAAAGGTTGATTCGAGGTTGGTCGACACTCATAGGGTGTCCGCAACCTTGTCTCCCGCTTGAGTACTTACACCGAAGCTGCCTCCGTCGGACTTGGTTGGGCGCCGCCGCGCCTGCCAGAGCCTGCCGCGCGTGAGGTGCACCACCACAGTCCGCCGGTAAGCTGGGCGGATGGCATGGTCGTGGGCCAGAGCGACGCACTGCTGGCGGTGATCACTCTCGCGAGCCAGGTTGGCGCCAGCCGCTCGGCTACGGTGCTTGTCTGTGGCGAGACGGGGACCGGGAAGGAACTCTTCGCGCGCGGCATACATTCCTGCTCCGCGAATTCGAGCGAGCCATTCGTGGCGATCAACTGCGCGGCCATTCCGGAGACACTGCTCGAGAGCGAGCTGTTCGGGCACGAGCGCGGCGCATTCACCGATGCGCGCACGCTGAAGCGCGGTCTCCTGGAAGTAGCGGGACGCGGCACAGTCTTCCTGGATGAGATCGGCGAGCTGCCACTCAAGCTGCAGCCGAAACTCCTGCGTGTGCTCGAGCAACGCACCTTCCGTCGTGTCGGAGGATCGGCGGAACTCCCGATCAACGCGAGAGTGATCGCCGGGACGAACGTTTCGCTCGCCAACGCCGTGGACACCGGCGCCTTCCGGGAAGATCTGTTCTACCGTCTGAGCGTGGTGCGCATTGATCTGCCCCCGTTACGGGAGCGCGTTGGAGATGTCGAAGTGCTCGCACGGCACTTTCTGCGGGAACTCGCTCGCGAAGGGGATGGAGTTCCGTCGACGCTTTCCGCTGATGCGATGGGAGCCTTGTGCAGTCACAACTGGCCCGGAAATGTACGCGAGCTCAAGAACGTGATCGAGCGCGCGGTAATTGTCGCGGGCGGCAAGACAGTTCAAGGGCAACACCTGCTCTTCCAGCGGCGGCGCAGCGTTCAACCGGGCGCTGAACTCGACAACGGGGTCGCGGGCACAATGATTCGCATTCCGCCCGGTGGGAAGACACTGGACGAGATCGAAGCCGAGGCGATACAGGCGACGCTCGTCATGACGAAGGGAAATCTGAGCGCGACCGCACGGATTCTTGGTATCTCGCGTCCGACGCTCGCAAGGAAACTGCGCGCAGCCGGATTCGAGCGCAGAATGGTGGTGTCCAGCCAATGACATCCGTCACGATCGCACCCCCGGAGAGCGACGCCTCGTCCCGAACGTTCGATGACGCCGTCGCCATTGCGCGCGCAATGGAGCGCAACGGACAGTGGGCGGAGGCGCGCGCGCATTACGAGGCGCTGCTTGCCGACGACTCGCTCAACCGCCGCCAGGTCTCGTCGCTACTCCGCTGGATCGGTCGCGCGCATTCAGAAGAGGGTAATCCCGTCAGGGGAATCGAGGCGTTGGAGCAGGCGGTGGAAGTGAGTCGCGCTGACGGTGATACCGGTGCCGAAGCTCATGCGCTGAACGGCCTTGCGATCGTCGAGCAGACACGCGGCAACATTGACCGATCGGAAGAACTCTATGCGCTGGCGAGAACACGTGCGGCCGACTCCGGCGAGGAAATGCTTCTCGCCATGCTGGATCTCAACCTCGGTACTACTGCAAACATTCGGGGGAATCTAGAACTCGCGCTGCAGTTGTACGAGTCGAGCATGGTGCGATTCCGTTCGCTTGGTCTCTCATCATACGAGCTTCATGTTCTGAACAACGTCGGCATGGTGTGCACCGATCTCGGTCAGTGGGACAGAGCCGAATCGGCATATGTCGCCGCGTGCGCGATCTGCGCAAGCGGAGACGAGAACGGACTGCTTCGTCGCATTGAGGTGAATCAGGCGGAGCTGTGGATCGCTCGAAAGGAAATAGACAAGGCGCGGCAACGATGTGAGGCATTGCTGAACAGTGCGCGTGCCGAAGGTAATATGTCGGCCCCGTGGCTGGGCGAAGTATACAAGCACTACGGAGTGGTTTGCCGCGAGCAGAAGCAGCTCGATGTTGCCGACGAATGGTTCAGTCGCGCCGCAAGAATAGCTGGCAGCGTTCACGACCTGCTACTGCTTGCCGAAACCGCACGCGAGCAGGCTGAGTTGTACTGGATACAATCTCGCAACACCGACACTCTCGCAGCTCTGAACACCGCGCACAAGTGGTTCTCGCAGCTGCGCGCGGAGCGCGATCTCGACGCCGTCGCGCGGCGCAACGGACGTCTCGAGGAACGGTTCCTTGATGTGGTGCGGAAGTGGGGAGAGTCCATCGAAAGCAAGGATTTCTACACGCAGGGTCACTGTGTGCGCGTAGCCGACGTCGCGTGCGCGATTGCGGAGCTCGTCGGCTTCGACCCCCAGACGATGTTCTGGTTCCGGATCGGAGCACTTCTGCATGACGTGGGCAAGCTCATCGTTCCGGTGGAGATACTGAACAAGCCCGGTCGGCTGGACGAAGATGAGTGGCGGATCATGAAGCGACATCCGGAAGCGGGAGTCGAACTTCTGGCAGGTATCGAGTTTCCGTGGGATATCCGGCCAATGGTGAGAAATCACCATGAGCGGTGGGACGGCTGCGGTTATCCGGACCGGCTCGCCGGCAAGGCCATTCCGCTGTCGGCCAGAATTCTATGC
>JALYYT010000153.1 GCA_030946285.1 Gemmatimonadota bacterium | reverse complement strand
CTCCCCCGCCAGCGCACGCTCGGCGCCGCGTGCCGCGAAGATGGCGATGCCAAGTGTTCCGACAAAGAACACTGAATCGGGCGCCCGAAAGTAGCGCGTCCCCGGCACGAGATAGAACGGAATGTTGTAGAACGGCGTGTGTCCGCCCAGTGCCCATAGTAGCGCGACGACAACGGTGACGGCCCAGAACCAGAGCTCGCGTGAATGCCTGTCGCGGCGGAAGCCACCGATTCCGAGACCAGCCAGCATCAGTACGACGACACCGGCATAGTCGCCCTGGAAGTGGATTCCGTTGGGTCCCCAGTAGTGGTCGAGAATGCCCGTGAACTCCGGCAGGTAGAAATTGAACAGCTCCTGCGGATTCTTGCCGTACGAAGTGGCGCGCTCGTACGTTCCGATTCCCGCGGCCCGCGGGGACCAGGCGACGTACTCGCGAACGGGGAGGAACTGAACTGCGCCCATCGCGAGTCCGACGATAACCGCAGCGAGTGCGGCGGCAAGTCGCTGCACGGCGAGCCGACCGGTTGCATTGCCATCGCGCATCTGCCCCACCGCCAGCACGATCGCGTAAGCGCCGGCGGTCAGTAGCGAGTACTCGAGCAGCTGCGGGTGCGGCGTGAGAATATCGAGGCCGACAACTATTGCGATCGCACCCAGCGCCCACATGCGGCCGTCTCGAATCCATGCGACAATCGTCCAGAGCAGCAGCGGGAAGAGCGAAGCGACGAACAATTTTCCATCGTGGCCGGGATTGACGTAGGTCGCGATGTGACCACTCATCATGTATGCGAGCCCACCGACCAGGCTTCCGGCGAAACCGAAGCGTATTCTCCGCAGAAACAGGTACGTGAACGCGCCGGCGAGGAAGATGTGGATCATGAATCCCCACGTCATCGCGACGTCCGTGGGAAGTACCAGTCTCAGAAGAAACGTCGGGTAGAAGATGTCGCCGTGCATTGCAGCGACAAAGGGCATTCCACCGAACTGGTATGGATTCCACAGTGGGAACGAGCCGGTCGCCTTTAGCGTGCTCGCGGCGAATTCCCTGAATGCGTAGCCCGCGATGTACTGATCGCTGTGCGGCCCGACCAGGAACCTGCCGGCGAGTGCGGGAAGCCCGAGGGCGAGCGTCATGACGGCGTACGTAAGTACAGCCCAGAGCGTCGCCAGGCGCGGCTCGAAGGACCCGATCACCGGGTCCGTGGTTACGACTCGCTTGGCTCCAGGAACAGCGCTCATTCGGATCTGGTTGCGGGTCTGAAATGGCCGGCCGCGAGTGCGACCAGGCCGGGAATCACTTCGAGCACCGTAAGCCACAGCCGGCTCACGATCGCCACAATCACAGCATCACCGTAAGTCGCGAGTCCAAGTAGCGGCAGAGCTTCCCAGATTCCCGCTTCCCTCACGCCCAGACCGGCCGGCGCGATGAGGGTGATGAACCCCACAATATATGCCGCCGTGTAGGCCGCTATATAGAGTACGACGGCCCCGTGCACAGCGCTGCTGCCCAGCAATGCGACCGCGAAGAGCCGGAACGCGATGCCGTAGGCACACCACGCAAATCCGGTCCCTGCGAGCGACCACCAGACCGTGCTGGCCGGAATAACGGGAAGTGGAATGTCCCGGCTGGTCAGCCTGCATGCCAGCTTTACCATCAACGGGTGCCAAAGCGGCGCCGCAAGCACTCCCGCAATGGACAATGCCGCGACGGCGGCAAAGACGGCCGGATGCGGCACCAGCCTGGATGCGAAGATCAGAACGAGCACCAGCCCGGACACGAGGTTGAAGACGTTCACGATGATTGACGATCCGGCGGCGGCGACCGACGAAGCGCCAGTTTCCCGCGCCATGACTCCAAGCGCGGCAAGCGACCACAGGTTTCCAGGTATGTACTTTCCGAGGCTCGATGCGAACCAGATGCGAGCGGCGGTCCACCACGGGAGCTTCGTGTCCCACGCGGCGAGCACCCGCCGCCATGTCTCGATCAGTACCGCGTACGCGGCGAAGACGAGGAGCGACGCATAGATCAGTGGCAGCCACTCGACATGCAGCGTGGCGACGCGTCCGCCGATCATGTCCCAACGCTGCGAAATGGCGTATCCGGCAAACCCGATCACAAGAACGGCGAACAGCCATTGTGCTACACGCATCCATCTACTTCGCATCGGAACTCACTGCGTGACGCACCGGCTCACTCGAGGCTTCACTCGAGGCTTCACTCGCTGCGTCTCGATAAATGTGCGCATACTGCGCGGCGACACTCCACGGAGCGAACTTCGCGAGCGCGGTTTCGCGACCGGCTCGTCCGAGTCGCTGTCTCAACTCGACATCCGACACGACACGTTCTGCAGCGGTGGCAAGCGCCCGTACATCGCCCGTCGGCACCAGCAAGCCGGTAACATTGTCCTTCACGACGTCTGTCATTCCGCCCGAATCGAATGCGACCGGCGGCGTTTCACACAGCTGGGCTTCGGCTGCAACGAGCCCCAGACCTTCTTCGGTGAACGGTGCGAGGAGCGCCGACGCCCGCGCGAGCAAAGCCGGAAGCTGCTCGTGACGCACCTGGCCAAGCCACAGGACACGATCGGCGACTCCCCGCTGCGCGGCAAAGTGAGTGAGTGCCTCGCGATCGGGTCCATCGCCTACAACGTCCAGCACGATACTCCGCTTCATGAGTGACATTGCTTCGATGGCGGCCCTGATACCTTTCTGCTCCGACAGCCTGCCGACGAACACCAGTCGATTCACGTCGCGATCGCCTGTCGGGTTGAACATTCCGGTCGCGATCGGCATCGGCGCAATCGTGGGCGGCGTCCGAGTGAACTCTGCGGCTTGTCGCGCGAGCCAGTCGGACACGCATGTGACGCGCGCCGACCGGCCGAACACGTAACGCGCAAGCGGCCGTGCTGCCGGTGTCGTGCGGAGCAGGCGCAGATCGGTGCCGTGGGAGGTGGTGACGAGTGGGACTCCGGAAAGCCGGCTCGCGGTGGACGCGGCTACGCCATTCGGAAACCACCAGTGGGCGTGCACGACATCAGGGCGCCATTCCGCGATCTCACGTCGCACGGCGAGGGTCTCGGCCACCATGAACGAGGCGAGCGCGAGCTTGGCCGTCGTGGAGCTCGCGACGTCGTGCGCCATGGTGCCACTGTATGCGAGGGTTTCGTGCGCGCCAGGAGCATAGCGGAACCGCCGCACCTCGATCCCCTGAATCGAATCGCGCGCGCGAAGCCCCGCGGCTGATGGCGCTACGACGCGAACTTCAACCTCCTGTTCACGGAGCGCCGCTGCGAGCCGCAGGATGAAGCTCCCCGCGGAATCTCCGTCGAAGCGTGGATACGAGTGTGTTACGAAGAGCGCTTTCACGCCTCAGCGATGCGAATCCGTCTCTCGCACCAGCACTTCTTCCACACGCCGCCGCAGTTCCGCAATTTCTGCGCGCTGCGCTGCCATCAGCTCCGCGAGCAGTCCGGTGGCGAAGAAGACACTGCCGAGCAGGAGGCAGACCTCCACCAGCGTGAGTAGGGGACGGAATCCCACGCCGGCGATGATGCGGTACAATACTGCGACCACGCCGGTGAGAACACCCACGAGAAATAGGAATGCGCCAAGCATACCGAACAGCAGGAGCGGCTTGCGCGCGAACCGGAGCTCGAACCACACCGCGAGCATGTCGAGAACACCGACCGGAATCCGGCTGATTCCGAACTTCGACTTGCCCGCCACTCGGGGATACAACGGAATCGGCGTTTCACCCACGGTGAACCCGCGATGTGCAGCAACGACGATCATGTATCGATGCCAGTCGGGACGCACGGGGAGCGCGGCCATGACTTCGCGCCGGTAGGCCTTCACCGAGTTCAGGTCGCGCACTGGCACGTCAAAAAGCTTCCGGCTCAGACCATTATAAATGCCTGAAACGAACGCCTTGTCGTATTCCCCTTCCTTGCGCCCGGTCATCATGTCGTACTCACCGGCCAGAATCGGCTCGACGAGTTTCGGAATGTCCTCCGGCCTGAACTGGAGGTCAGCGGGATAGAACACGAGCACATCGCCGCGCGAATGCACGTATCCGGTGCGGAGCGCATCGGCGATGCCACGCCGGTTCCGGTGGCGAATGGAGTGCAGGAACGGGTACTGCTTGCGCAGCTCTTCCAAAACGGCGTTCGTCGCGTCAGTCGAGCCATCGTCGATCACCACCACTTCGTACTTCCCCGGCTCGGCCGCGAACGTCGCCGCCGCCTGTCTCATGAATTCGGGAAGGTTCTCGGCTTCGTCCTTCGCCGGCACGAGAACGCTTACCCGCGGATGATCCAAAGCCGCGGGCAGACTCATACGCGTTTGCGCATTCGGGCCGGGAGCACACCGAGCTGGTCGCGATACTTGGCGACAGTGCGCCGAGCGATCTGGACGCCGGTCTCACGCAGGATGTTGACGATCGCCTGGTCGGTGAGCGGATGCTTGGGATCCTCGTCCTCGACCAGCTTCTGGAGCTGCGCCTTGATGCCGCGCGCGGATACGTCCTCGCCGTCGGCGGTCGCGAGTCCGGACGAGAAGAAGAACTTGAGCGGCAGCACGCCGCGTGGCGTCTGAACGTACTTCTCGTTCGTGACGCGGCTGACCGTGGACTCGTGCATGCTGATCACTTCAGCGACTTCGCGGAGCGTGAGCGGCTTGAGGTACTGGACGCCCTTCTCGAAGAACTCACGCTGACGTTCCACGATGTAGTTCATGACTTTCAGCATCGTCTGGCGGCGCTGCTCGATCGCCTGAATCATCCAGTTCGCCGAGTTGAGCTTGCTGGAGATGAACTCCTTGTTCTCGCCGTCGAACTTCTTCTTGTCGCGCGCGATGTCCTGATACGCCTTGCTCAGCTTGAGTCGCGGAAGATTCGCGTCGTTGAGAAAGACGTGATACTTGTCGTCGATCTTGTCAACGACCAGGTCCGGAATGATGTAGTTGTCCGACCGCGCGCTGTAGCGAAGGCCCGGCTTGGGATCGAGCTTGGCTATTTCGTCGGCCGCCGCCTGAACGTCGGTCGCGCTGATGCCGAACCGCTTGGATATCTCGCTCCAGCGATGATTGATCAGCTCTTCGAAGCAGTCCCTGACAAGGCGATATGGCACGGACTGCTGCAGTCCGGCTTCGCGCAGTTGCAGGAGGAGGCATTCCTTGAGATCGCGCGCGGCGACGCCTGGCGGGTCGAGCGTCTGGATGATTGCGAGCATGGCTTCCCCCTCCTCATCCGTGTACATCATGTCTTCGGTGATATCGCGCCCGGCCTGTTCAGCGGCGCTGCGTGCCATGTCGTTGAGCGCGACAACTATCTCGTGAACCGAAGCGGCAAGATATCCGTCATCGTTCACGTTCCCGATGAACTCATCACCTATCACGGCCTGACGCGGCGTAAGTTCCAGCAGCGCGAGCTGGTCGCGCAGGTGGTCGCCCAGGTCACGCGTCTCCACTGTTACCGGCTCGAAATGCTCGCGCTCCTCGCGCTCCTCGCGGTGGCCACCGGTGTCGAATCCGTCCAGCAGAATCTCTTCCCAGTCGATCTCGTCCTTCTCGGTTTTCTGCGGCTCTTCGGAGACAATCTCCATTTGCTCTTCAGTCTCGTCGCCATCCTCTTCCTCGTCGTCCTCTACGAGGTCCAGGAATGGGTTGTTGAGCAGTTCCTGCTTAAGATGTTGCTGAAGGTCCAGCAGGGGCATGTAGAGCAGATCCATCGCCTGGTAAAGGCGCGGATTGATCTTCAGATCCTGCCGCATCTGAGTGGACTGACTGAGACTTGATCTCATGCGCTTGATCTCATGCGTTTGGATCCGATGCACCACCGGCGAACCGCTCGCGCAGACGTGCTGTGAGCGTGGGGCCAAGGTATATCTTCGCGACCGTGTCGTCGAAGACCAAGTCACGAACCGTGCCGGAAACTTTGACCTGTCCGTCGAACATGATATAAGCGCGATCAACGATATCCAGCGTCTGCTCGACGTTGTGATCGCTGATAAGCACCCCGATGTTGCGCTGTCTCAATCCCGACACGATCGTCTGGATATCGTGCACCGCAATCGGATCGACCCCCGCGAATGGCTCATCGAGCATCATGAACTTCGGATCCGTGACGAGCGCCCGCGTGATCTCGAGTCGTCGCCGCTCGCCGCCGGACAGCGCGTATGCCTTGCTCTTCCGGAGACGCTTGATACTGAGCTCGTCCAGCAGCCGCTCCAGCCTTTCGTTCCGCTCCGCAGGAGAGAGCGGTAGCGTTTCGAGGATGGCAAGAATGTTGTCTTCAACCGACAGCTTTCTAAAGATAGACGGTTCCTGCGACAGGTAACCGATTCCCTGCCGCGCCCGCTTGTACATCGGCATCTCGGTGATGTCCTCACCGTCCAGCTTGATGCTCCCTGATAGAGGCTGGATCAGGCCCACTATCATGTAGAAGGTGGTCGTCTTGCCCGCTCCGT
Organism: Gemmatimonadota bacterium; assembly: GCA_030946285.1. Taxonomy (GTDB): domain Bacteria; phylum Gemmatimonadota; class Gemmatimonadetes; order Gemmatimonadales; family Gemmatimonadaceae; genus Fen-1247. Next base: position 719 of record JALYYT010000153.1, on the reverse strand, counting down.
TCGGACCGAGGAGACCGACGATCTCACCCTGACGGAGGTGAACGGCCACGTCGTTTACCACCTTTCGCCGCCGGTAGATCTTGACGAGTCCTTCCGCCGAGAGGGTACTGCTTCCGGCAGCGCGGATGTCGGGCGCGATGGGTCCGGTTGCTGGCCGCGGGAACTCGCCCGTCTGCCGCAGCATGTCCGCCACCTGCGCGCGGAGCGGCGCGATGTCGCTCCAGAGACTGTCCGACAGTCGCACTCGCGTGTAGTCGCCCACATCTCCGGGCGGCAGGACGACGACTTTCTCCGTGGCGAGGCGCGGAAGCACCCACGTAGTGAGATAGGATCGCACCTCATCCAGACTGAGGCGTCCTGCTTCCCGCTGCGCGTCCTTCCCTTCCTCGCGCAGCGTGCGAAGGTATTCGTCGCGGTAGCCGATCGCGATGTCGTTGAGGGTGGCCGATCCGGTGTCGTCCGCGATACGAACCAGCGCTTCCAGTGCGAGCACCGACGACCGCTCGTCGCCCGCCGCATGTGCGAGCAACGACCCGATGACGTCCGAGTAAATCGGCGCTGTCATCGGATGATGCCCCTGCGAGGCGGCTGGGCGAGCGGTGTTTTGGCTGGCGCCGGCTTCGCCGTCGTTGAATCAACTGCCTCGACGTACACGCCACTGGCACGGTCGCGAACTTTCACGGAGTCGATTCCGCCATCGCGAAAGCTGATGTCTATGT
>JALYYT010000150.1 GCA_030946285.1 Gemmatimonadota bacterium | reverse complement strand
ATTCGGCGCCCACCGAGAACTCATTTACCTCGACGTCCGGCGTCATCTTCTCGGACTTGGTGTTGTACTTCACGAGCGAGTCCGTGTACGCCTTGGTCAGCTTCGGATCCTTGGTGTTCTTCAGAAGTCCCGAATAGCCATACGCATACAGCAGCCAGTTCGAAGAGTTGTTCGGATCGAGCGCGACCAGCTTGTCAACGATCGGCGCAACCTTCTCCGGCTGCTTCGCCCCGATATAGCTCGCCGCAAGATTCTTGAGCGCGTCGCGCTGATACGGATTCCGCTGAGTCACCGCAGAGAAGAGCGCGATCGCGTCGTTCGTGTGATTCGCCTGCGTTGCAATCACGCCAGCGTTCAACAGAGCCTGATCGCCGAACCTGGACGGATTCGCCAGCACAGGTGCGTAGATCTTCGAGTAGCTCGCAGTGTCCTTGATCGCGAGTGCGACCTGGGACGCGCCCGTAAGTGCACGCGCCACGCGAGCGTCCTGCGTGCCGACGGGAATGTAAGCCGTCCACGCGTCGATCGTCTGCTTGCCGAGAGACGTCTTGTCAGCGCCATTGGCTGCTTCGTACCCCGTGAAGAGCGCGTTGCCAAGATCATACATCGCGTTCTGCCTGGCGTCACTGTACATCGTGTCGGCACCGGCGACCTCGATCGCCCTCCGCATCATGTCGACCGCGGTCCTGTTGTCCTTGCGGTTGGATGCGACTGACGCGAGAACGGTGTAGGCGTACGGCGCGCGACGATCGATAGTCAGCGCCCGCTTCGCGTACACTTCGGCCGAATCGTAATGTTCGGCGTTTACCGCCGCGATCGCGGCGTTCATCGCGTCGAGCCACGGCTTCTGCTCGCGCCACTGATCGATTTCAGTCTTGCAGCCAGGCTGCAGCTTCTCGACCATCGTGAAAGAAGAGTCGGCGGCCGCGAGCAGATCAACATTCGCCGCAGGCTCCGATACGATACCATAGTTCGAGCGCGGTCCCGTCATCGTGACGCCGGGCTGTTCGAGCAGCAGTATGTAAGCCTGGCCCAGATAGTAGGCTCGGCCAACCGAATCCGCCGCTTCCTTCGGGTCCTTCGAGGGCGTCGTGAGCGCGCCGATCGCGAGCTTGAGCGGCTTGGTCGCGTCCTGCTTCGCCTTCACCGCCACGGCGGCCTGCTGAAGGAACAGCGTCGCCTTGGCGACGGCTTGGCTGGTACCGGGATCACACGCCGGGGCCGCAGCTGCAGCGGTCGCGCTCGCCGCGGTACCCTGTGCACCGGCGACGCCGGCTGCTCCAGCCACGCAGAGAAGCGCCGGAATGGCGTTGCGCAACGAGATCGTCATCTACAGCTACTCCTGGGGTTCGGATTGAGATCGATTGAGATCGAAAGTTAGTGAGCCCGGCAGGGAAAGGCACCTGTTCAGCCCCCTCGAAGTCACATATATGACGCTGTGACACCGGATTGCTCACGGTTGCATCAGGTTATACCCCCGGAGGATAGCTTGATCCCATGTCCCATCGCAAAGCGATCACTCACCTGCGGAAGTCCGACCCGAAACTCGCCGCGGTCATCGATCAGGTCGGCCGATGTACCTTCGAGCCCGCCGAGGACATGGCGCATTTCACCGCGATCACGCGCTCGATCGTGTTTCAGCAACTGTCCGGCAAGGCCGCGAGCACCATCTACGGCCGATTCGCCGCGCTGTTCGAAGACGATACACCACTCCCGCACGCGCTGCTCGATCTGCCAGATGAGAAGCTGCGTGCCGCGGGGCTGTCACGACAGAAGATCAGTTATCTCCGCGATCTCGCGACACGCGCGCATGCGGGGGATCTTCCTATAGACACGCTGCATGAGCTGAGCGATGACGAGATAATCGCCGCGCTCACCTCGGTGAAGGGAATAGGTCGCTGGACAGCGCAGATGTTCCTGATGTTCAGGCTCGGCAGGCCCGACGTGCTGCCGGATCTGGATCTCGGAATACAGAAGGGAATTCAGCGCGCCTACAACATGCGCAAGCTCCCCCTGCCCAAGCGCGTGCTGGAAGTGGGCGCGAAATGGGCGCCGTATCGCACTATCGCATCGTGGTATCTGTGGCGCAGTCTGGACATGACCGCCGAGAACAGGCAAGGCAAGTAGCCCGGCTCTGTAAAATTCTTCAGCTCGATCGCTTGACGATAGCGGCGTTCGGGGAGACTGGCTCGCCCGACGGCGAATCCGGCGTGGAGTTGTCGCCATCGATGTTCGTGAACGGCAGCAGTATCGAGATCCGGCGGTTGGCGGGATCCATGGGGTTGCTGGGTACGCGAAGATCCCGGTCCGCCATTCCGCGGACTTCCGTGATGCGCCCCGGGTCCACGCCCGACGCTTCGAGCATTCGCCGCGCGGCGTTCGCCCGGTCCGCGGAGAGTTCCCAGTTTGTATAGCGCGCCGATACGCCGAACTGCTGCGAATCGGTGTGCCCCTCGATCACTAGCGTGGCGCGAAGCTCGCTCAGCTCGGTTCCGATCAGTTTCAGTGCGGCGACAGTGATCGGCATCATCTCGGCGGACCCATTGCGAAAGAACGTCTGGCCGCTGCCCGTCTCGATCAGCTCGATGCGCAATCCGCTCTTTGTCTTCACCGCTTCGATGTGCGCTCCGAGCGCGCGAAGATCCGGCGAGCTGTTGAGACGCTTCCGGAGATCCTGGGCCAGATCACTGAACTTCTTTTCCTCGGTGGTGCGGATGATGATCTTGAGCGGCGGCTTCATCTCGCCGGCGGGAGAGTTGCCGCTCGAGATGATGTTGGTGCCCGATGAGAACCCCTTCTTGAAGCCGACGGGGTTCGAGAAGTAGCCCTCGATCGCGTCTTTCATCTTCTGGTCCATGCTGAGGAGCCACATGACCATGAAGAACGCCATCATCGCCGTCACGAAATCGGCGTAAGCGACCTTCCAGCTCCCGCCATGGTGCGCGGCGTGAGCCTTCTTGCGCTTCTTGATGATGATGATCGGTCTGTCGCTCTTCGAAGCCACCGGTCGTACTCAGGCTGCGCGTCTGCGCGTCAGGTTCTCGAGCTCGGCGAAGCTTGGCCGGTCGTTTGGCTCGATGTTGCGGCGCGCGAACTCGACGGCGGTCATGGGCGAATCACCGCGTGCGAAGGCGAGCAGCGCCGTACGAATCGACATCATGTACGCTTCCTCGGACTTGATGCGCGTCTCCACGGCCGAAGCGATCGGACCTATCACGCCATATGAGAGGAGAATACCGAGGAACGTTCCGACGAGAGCGGCTGCGACCTTCTCGCCGATCTCGGACGCGGCGCCACCGATCGAGCCCATCGTAATGACGACGCCGAGCACGGCCGCAACGATGCCGAATCCAGGCATCGCGTCGCCGACCTTGGTGAGCGCGCTCGGTACCAGCATCGCTTCCTCGTGCTGGCGCTCGAGATCGAGATCAAGAATTTCTGCGAGATGGTGATCCTCGACGGCGCCCGTGAGCAGAACCTTGAGCGTGTCGGTGAGAAACGCGACAGCGTGGTGGTTCTTCGCGACGGATGGATACTTGTTGAAAATGTCGGACTGCTCGGGATCCTCGATGTGCGCTTCGAGTCCGATCAGTCCTTCCTTGCGCGCCTTCTGAAATACGTCGTACAAAAGCTGCAGCAGCTCACCATACGATTTTTCGGTGTAGGGGTTCGGCTTGAGCAGCCCGAACACGGAACCGAAAACGCGCTTGATGAGCGCCGGCGGATTGCCGACGATCATGGAGCCGAAAGCGGCACCCCCGATGACAACGAATTCAGATACCTGGATCAGGGCAGCTACCTTGCCATGCTCCATGATGAATCCGCCCAGGATGCTGCCGAAAACGACTACCAGCCCAATGATTACGAACACGCGTATCTTTCCTGACTTACGTCAGCCAGCGCGTGACTGGCCCATGTTCTTCGCATAGGTGTCAGTATCGGCGAACAGATGGTAAATCTGGACTTGCAGGATGTACCGCGTCGCACCGACGACTGGACCACGGTTCTGGACAGTCTCCTGGTGGGCATCACACATAACATCAGCAACCGGGTAGCTACGCTGGCCGGTGTGTCGGACATTCTGTCCGGTGACCCCACCATTCCGCCCATCCTCCGGGCGCTGGCAGATGAAGTGCCGCGCCTGGAAGAGAGCATCCGGCTGCTGCGGCTCCTGGCGGTCCCCGAGGACGAGCGGGGCGAAGCGCTCGAGGCGACGCGTGTCACCGATGATGCGATCGCGCTCGCGCGACTGCATCCGGCCTGTCATCTCGTAGCGTTCGAAGTGCCCGGCGGCAGGGACGTTCCGCCGGTGGTCGCGCGGCCGACCGCGCTGACTCATGAGATCGTGGTCGGACTCATCGCCGCGGGCATCGAGGCGGCTTCCGTGGACGAAACGGAACCGGAGTCGGGTAAGTCGGTCCACGTTCTGGTGTCGTTCGAGACTGCCGGAGATGACCTGGTGATCACGGCAGGGAGCAAAGTCATCCGCGCCAGGCTGCTCAGCGCAACTCAGCGCTAGACGCGTTGGCGAACGCGAGGGGTCAGGCTTTCTTCTTGAGCGGGATGGTGGTGGCCCATTCCTTCGTTTCCGTGGCCACGTTCGCGCGCTTGTTCTCGTCGGCGATCTGATTCACGATCTCGCCGCGGAGTATGGTGACATCGCTGGGCGCCTCGATGCCGAGCCGCACACCGGTGCGGTCGCACTGAAGCACGACGATCTTGATGCCGCCGTCAATGATGAGCGTGTCGCCGGGCCGCCGCCCCAGAATCAGCATGCGATCAGTACAACATAACCCCGTTCGCCGTGCGCTGCCGGAATGCCAGCCATGAAGGCTAGCGGATCATGTCGAGCAGGGTCTGCGACATGGCGTCGGCGGTCGTGATCACCTTGGCCGCGGCCGCGTAGGCCTGCTGGTTCTTGGTGAGGCTGATCAGCTCCTCGTCCGTTGACACGCCACTGGTGCTCTGGCGCTGCGTGTCGGCCTGCTGGGCAAGCGTCGTGTACACGGTGGCCGACGAAGTCGCGTTGCTGGTGGCGACTCCAACTCGGGTGACGAGATCGTTGTAGTACGCGTTCACCGAAGTCGTGGCTGTGGCCGAGCCGAACTGCGGCATCACGGTGGTATTGTTGCCAAGTACCGTGAGCCTGTTGGCGACGTTGTTGTTGCCAGTCGCGTTCTGTGTATCGCCCGCCGCGACGAACGCTGCGTTGGACGCGACCTGGCTCGACAGGCTGATGGTTCCGGCGGTGACCTTGGTGGGATCGAAGAAATTGATGTTCGATCCGGTAGGCGGCTGCGTGGGATCCCAGTTGGAGCCACCCGCTGCGTCGCCTGCAGCAGTCCAGCCGGTGCGGTGAACCGCGTTCACGCTCGTCACGATTCCCGCGGCCAGTGTGTCGAGCTGCGACTTCGCTGCCGGAATGTCGGTGTTGAGCGCATTGACGTTGGCGGCGATCGCGCCGCCGGGCGTCAGCGTGCGACCGTTCATCTGAAGCGTGAGGCTTCCAGGGGTCCCCTGAACTGTCAGAGCGGTCGAGCTCGCGCCGTCGACGATCGTTTGGCCACCCATGTAGATGGTGTTTGATCCATTCGGCTGGTCGATCACGCGAACGGGAACGATCTTGCTGAGCGAGTCGATCGCGTTGTCACGCATGTCGCGCAGGTCGTTCGCGGTGGTCTTCCCATCGGCTTCCGCCGCGACGATCTGCTGGTTGATGGCGGCGATCTTGTTCGCGTAGGCGTTGATGTCGTTGACCTGCTGATTGGTCGTGGACAGCGTGTTCGCCGAGAGCTGGTCGAGGTTCGTGGAGAACTGGTTGAGCTGTGATGCGACTGCTGCGCCGCGCTGCTGCACCACGCTCTTCGCCGCGCCGCTCGTGGGATTGTTCGCGAGATCGCTCCACGACGCGTAGAACTGGCTGAGAGTGTTGGCGAGACCAGTATCCGACGGCTCGCCGAACACCTGGCTGATGGACGTGAGAACGTTCCCCTGCGCGGTGAACGTCCCCGCCTGCGACGTCTGCGCGCGATAGTTCACGTCCAGCATCGTGTTGCGAATGCGCGATATGTCGTTCACTATCACACCAGTGCCCAGGGCACCGGCGGGGGTGTAGAACGGGCCATTCGGCTGGAGATTCACGACCTGCCGGCTGTAGCCCTTGACGTTGGCGTTGGAGATATTGTGCGCCGCTGTCTCGATCGCGGTCTGCTGCGCCTGGAGCGCGAGCGATGCGGTTCCGAAGATTGAGTTGAGCGACATTTACGGCTCCTAGGCGGTGCGCGAGAAAGCGATCGCGTCGCTGCGAGTGTACGCGGACGGACCATTCGCGCCATAACCCTGCTGCGCGGCGTCCGTCGGTGCACCGACGACGGTTCTGACGAAGGAATCGCTGTTCGCGATAGCCTCACGCAGGATACGACGATTGATCCCGATCTCGCGTGACAGTCTGGCCGCGGCCGACTGCAGATCCTCGCGAGAAGTGCGAAGCTCTGAGGTCATCCATGGTCCGAGCGCCTCTTCGAGATACTTTACCCCTGTTTCTTCCTTGCAGCCGGCCATCGCATTTATCGCGCGTCGTCCCTTCCGGGCCTCGCCGAGCGTGAGAAGCATGCGATGCGTGGCGAAGACGGAATCATCGACTGCCTGAAGATCGTCAACCGCGATCGCGGCGCGCTGGCGGAGGACGATCTCGGTCAGCTCGTCAATGAGCTTGCGTTCGGCAAGCAGTGCGTCCGAGAGTGCGGAGATAGCAGCGGCCGGTACGGGCGCGTTGCTCGTACGAAAGCTCTCAATGGCCGCATGCGGCTCACGGTAAGTCTGCAGCATCACGATTTTCTCTCTGGTGCTGCCACGATGACCTCGGCGATCATTTACTGACACCCTTGGACATCAGAGCACCACTCTCGGGTGGAAGCGCGGGATTCTGCGCGGTTACTGCTTCCCTGAGCTGGCGATAGATGGACTCACTCAGGCCGTGCTTCCATTTCTGGGGAGTATCGGTCGCCATGTGTTCGTCCATCAATCCATTGAACAGCTCCTCGCCGGAACCGCCATCGCAGAGGCCGCCGGTAGGAACGGTGGATCGCATTGCTTTGTACATCTGCAGCACGAAGACACCCTCGAGCTGCTTCGAGACACTGTGAAGCTTCGCGTCCCGCGCCGCCGTCGCCGGGTCGGTTGCAGTCGCGGTTGCAGTCGCGGTTGCAGTCGCGGCTGCAGCAGTCGCGGCGCCTGCGGGTCCGCCGATCTTCATCATCGAACTGTTACTTCTGCGGACAGCGCGCCGACTTCACGCAGCGATTCGAAGATCGCCGCGATCTCGGCAGGCGATGTCTGAACGGCCTGGAGCGCTGAGGCTATTGCCTGGACAGATGCTCCGGTCGCGACCCGAACAGCCTGTGTGCCGCCGACCGGTCCATTCGGGCCTGGCGCGGCAGGTGCTGGTACGGCGCCACCGGCTGCCCCGATGGTGAGCGTCACACCACCATGGCTGACCATCGCTTCGCCGACGGTGATGTCACCGCCCGCTACGACGGTTCCGTCGCGTCCATCAATGACGAGCCTGCTGGCCCGGTCCGGTGTGATCTTGAGATCCTGGATCTTGACGATTGTTGCCGCGCGGTCGCCGGTCGTCGGAATCGTGAGGGCGACCGAGCCCGGATCCTCGACTTTCGCCGTGTTGGCGCCGATCGCCTGATTGATCGCCGCGACGATCTTGGTCGCGGTTCCGATATCGGGTTCCTTGAGGAGCAACCGAGATGAATTTGCGTAGCTGGCCGTCGTGACGGATCCCTCGAGCAGACCGCCGGAAGGAATGCGTCCCGACGTTTCGACAGTATTGAAGTCGCGCGATGCGATGTTTCCATCGCTCATCACGAGAGAGCCCTGCGCGGTCGCTACTGCCTGTGCGCCGGCGTCGGTGACGAGTGGCGTCATCCACAGCGTGCCGCCGCGAAGTGAACGCGCGTCGCCAAGTGACGAGATGGTGATGTCGAACTTGCCGCCGGGCCGGAGATACGGTGAAACTTCGGCAGTAACCAGGACCGCTGCGGCGTTGCGTGTTCTGAGTACGCTCGCCGGAATCTGGATGTCGAATCTGCGGAGCAGGTTCGCAACCGACTGCACGGTCTGTCCGCCCTGTTGTCCGCCGACTCCGCGGTCGCCCGTACCGTCCAGGCCGACCACGATTCCGTATCCGAGAAGACGGACCGGCGTCGAGCCATCGGCTATCGTGACATCGCGTATCCGCGCAGACTGTGCGCCAGCCTGAAAACCGAGCAGCGCGAAACAGCACAGCGCCGCGGTGAAAGTTTCGATCATGCGCTTCATGGCCAGAACGCTCCGAGGAGACGTCCGATGATTCCGCTCTTCGCCTTGCCCAGAGGGCCATCCGCTTCATAGTCCAGGTCCGCGTCAGCCATGCGGAACGACTGAATGCTGTTGTCGGGTGCGACATCCTGCACTCGCACCCATCCGGTAAGTGTCATGTTGACCTTGCTCTCCTCGACCTTGATGACCTTGGTACCCTTGAGCTGCATGATTCCGTTCGGCGCGATCGCGACCACGCGCGCGCTCATCTCGGTCGTCAGGCGATTCGTACGAGCATCCAGTCCGCTGTTCTGCGACTGGTTGTTGTTGTTGGAGTTGATTCCGAAGGTCTTGCTGCTCGACGGAGTCGAGATACCGAGTCCGAGCGAGCGCTGTCGGTTGTCCGTGGCGTTTACCTGCTTGTCGAGCGAGGTGAGCGTGTATTCGTCCACCAGCACCGTGACGATGTCACCGAGGTGGTAATCGCGTCGATCCGAGAACCAGGACTGACGACCCGGCACCGCCGTGGACGTGAGCGCCGGACCCGGCGGTTCCGTCTGCGTCGCCGCTGCCGCGCCACCTCTGGCCGGCGGATTTCTGTTCGCGGTATTCGCCGTATTGGCGGCATTTGCCGCCTGTGCGCCTGCGACCGATGCAATGGTCACGGCGGACATGGCCGCGAACGCGCCGACGGCGATCATCGCCGCGCTCGATTGGCTGAGCTTCATCTTCACATCACCCTCACGGTGTTCGGGCCCGCGATGATACCGCGCAGGCGCCGTCTGTTGTCCAGTCGCACATAAACCTCGTCGCCCTTGACGCCGCGTCCGATCGCCGTTCCGCGAACCCTTATCGCGACACCGGCATTCGAATAGATCACGTCAACCGCGTCTCCCGGCCGTACCAGGTCGGGCATTGCGACTCCGGGCTCCTGCAATATTTCGCCGGCGTGAATCACTCTCCGAGCCACCCACCCTGGCGACACGCGTGCCGCTTCTGGAATCGAACCGTCGCTGAGCGTCGTATCGGCCCACTTGATGTCGCCCGCAGACAGCACCGCGCCGCGAGCGATGTTGCGCGCCGCGACCGGAATCCTCACGCCCACACCGGGCACATGTGCAGCACCCTGTGCGCGCGCTTCGTGAGCAACGCACGCGAAGGCGGCGAGGAAAGTGGCGAGAACGGCGGCGTTGAACTGCTTCATCGTCAGCGCATCAACGAGTTGGCGGTGGTGGCCATGTCTTCACTGTTCTTGACGGCCTTGGAGTTGATCTCGTACGCTCGCTGTGCGGTGATCATGTCCACCATCTCGGTAACGATCTCGACGTTGCTGGATTCGAGGTAGCCCTGAGCGAGTCGGCCGTAACCCTCTTCCGTGGGCATTCCCTTGATCGCTTCGCCGGATGACTGAGTTTCGTTGAAGAGGTTCTGGCCCATTGATTCAAGTCCCGACGGATTGGTGAAGCGGGCCAGCTCGATGCGCCCAAGCTCCTGCGAGCCGTTCGCTCCAGCAGCCACTCCATTGGCGGTGACGACGCCCGTCTCCGAGATCGTGACGGAGGTCGCTTCCTTTGGAACCTTGATCGGAGGCTGGATCGCGTACCCCTGATTCGTGACGAGCACTCCCTGGTCGGAGACCTGAAGACTTCCGTCGCGCGTGTAGGCCGTATTTCCGTTGGGTAGCTGCACTTCGAAATAGCCTTCACCTTCGATCGCGAGATCGAGTGGGCGCGAGGTCTGTTCGAGCGATCCCTGCGAGTCGATTCGCTGGATGGACGAGAGCCGCGTACCGAGTCCGACCTGGATGGCGGGGAGCTGTTCGGTGTCGCGTGAGCCGAGTGTCGCAGGGCCCTGTATCGTCTGATACAGCAAGTCCTCGAAATGCGCTCGGCTGCGCTTGAAACCGGTGGTGTTGACGTTGGCCAGATTGTTGGCGATGACGTCGGTGCGCGTCTGCTGCGCCTGCATTCCGGTTGCTGCCGTACGAAGTGCTGGATCCATCTGTCAGTCTCCCTAGTTTGATGGACGGGCCAGCTCGGTGGTGGCTATCTGGCGCACCGTGTCGAGTGTGGTCACCGCCTTCTGAACTGCCGCATAAGCGCGCTGGATCGAGATCATGTCCACCATCTGGCTGATCGCCGAGACATTGCTCTGTTCCAGTGAACCCTGTCGCACGAGGTTGGAATCCGGGTCCGCGCGGTTGCGCGTGGACGGCGGGATGAAGAGACCGGCGCCTTCGGACTGCAACGATGTCTTGTCTGCAATCGTTTCAACCCGGAGCCGGCCCACTTCAGCCTTGTCCACGGTGACCGTGCCGTCCTTCGCGATCCGTATCTGGCTTGCATCTCCGTTCGCCCTCGACGTCACCTTGATCGGGCCGTTCTCGCCAAGCATCTGGTGACCTGAAGAGTCCGTGAGATTGCCGGAGTCATCTATTCTTATGGAACCACCGCGGCTATACCGCTCGCCGGTCGGGGTCTTCACTACGAAAAAGCCGTTGCCTTCCAGCGCGATATCGCGCGGGTTGTTGGTCACCTGGAGCGAGCCCTGCGAGAAATCGGTACTCTCGTCTGCCGCTGGGAGCGAGCCCTCGACCATGCGCGCGAACACCTTCTGGCTCTTGAAGCCGTCAGTTGAAACGTTCGCGAGATTGTTGGACGTCACTTCCTGCCGGTGCTCCCAATATCTGAGAGCGGCGGCGGAGCTGGACATTCCATTTGGTCTTACGCTGGCACCCATCTATCGAACCTCCGTGTTGACAGCCACCGTAAAGGCAACTGCGGGACCATAATCATCCACATCGGCGTTTAGAGCACAAGTCGTTGCGACATATGACTTTAGGAGATTTATGAACAGTCGTTGACCTCACGCGGAGCTAGGCAACTAATTCCCCGTCGGCAGATATTGCCGACCATCGGCGGCTTTACTTTCCACCCGGTGGTTGACTTAGGCGAAAAGACTGAGGGGCCGGCAATATTGGCCGGCCCCTCCTTGCGCTTAAGGTGCAGCGTCTCAGGCTACGAAGCTCCGGATCGGTCCGAGCTCGGTGCGCAGCTTGCCCAGCGCCTTTGAGCGGATCTGGCTCACCCGGCTCTCGGTGAGCTTGAGCATGGCGGCTATCTCGTGGAGCTTCAGCTCTTCGAAGTAGTACAGGGACAGGACGACGCGTTCCTGTTCCTTGAGCTCGAGGATCGCATCACGCAGAAGCGAAACCTCCTGCTCGTGGTTGAGCGTTTCCTCGATGTCGCCGTGAGTATCATCGGCCAGCATCTCGGCTGGCGCCGCTGTTCCGGAGTCACCCTCGCCCGGCTGCCGGTCTATCGACAGGTGCACTGCGTTCTCGACGTCGGCTTCCCAGCGCCATAGTGTCGCCACATCCATTCCCAGGTGCTCCGCCATTTCCTGCGGCTCTGGCGGACGGCCGAAGATCCGCTGCAGCGTCTCGCGCGCGGCCGACAGCTCGCGCGCCTTCCGCCGAACGGAGCGGGGCACGTGGTCCTGGCGGCGGAGCTCGTCCAGGATCGCGCCGCGAATGCGCGGAGCGGCAAAGGTGCTGAAGGCGAGACCACGCGAGGGATCGAAGCCCTCGAGCGCACTCATCAGACCCATCGTCCCCGCGCTGACCATCTCGTCCACATCGGCTTTCGCAGCGAGTGTGCGTGACAGCTGGCGCGCTACGTGGTGCACCAGTCCGAGATGTTCGGCAAGCAGGCTGTCGCGGGCAGACTGACTGCCACGCGCGAATTCCGTCCAGAGCTGCATATCCATTTTCGTCATAGGGTTGTTCTCCGCTCACCGTTCCGCCACGAGCCGCGCAGCGTGGTTGCTTCCAGTTCTTCATCCAGCCGAGTCGCGAGATTGTGAAGCGCTGTTATCGCCGAAGTGCCGTCGAGGGCACCGGCTGAGTCGTTCGCTCTCATCCCACCAGGATCTTCCACCGCGTCGTAAGGAATCGAGCCGGCGTAGCCGACTGTCTCGCCAAGGAAGTGACTGCATGCAAGCTGAATTCTTTCGTAGGTCCTGAGTCCGTCGCGCTCCTCGCTCTGATTCACGAGTATCTCGACCGGCGCATCGGTGAAGTTGTCGCGCACGAGCTTGATCAACGCGTACGCCGATGTGATCGAGATGATGTCGTGCGTCGTGACCACGATCATGCGCGCGAAGCCGGGCGCACATGCGTCCGTGATGTCCACCCACTTCGATCCCGCGTCCACCACAACGAGGCCTGTTGCGGCTTCCTGGAGTCGCGCGCTGACGGCTGTCACGCCGGTACCCGACATGCCCGAGGCGACGATGATTCTTGGCGCGCCGGGATCATGCAGCATTCGCCATCTCCCACATTCCGACGCTGTGCAGATTCACCGCGGTCGGCAGCTCGGAGAGCGAAATCACCGGCAGCGATGGCAGCACTGGCTCGATCAGGCGTCGCACTCCAACTCTGAGACTCGGCGGCGTCACCAGCGGAACCGGACGTCCTTCCGATGAGTAGGCCTGGGACATCTCGTTCAGATCGCGGAGCATGCGTGCAAGCGCGTCGGGGTTGAGCAGCGCCGCACCCGGCTGAGCCGTGCGTGGCGAAAACAGTCCCGTGAGTGCCTGCTCGAGCCGCGGACCCATCGTGATTCCGCGCACCGACGAGTCCGGCTCGGCGTACAGTCTCGCGATGACATTCGACAGCGAGCGGCGAACGTGCTCGGTGAGCGCTTCCGGATCCTTGGTCGTATCGGCGGAATCGCCGAGTGCTTCCAGGATGGTGACGAGATCTCGGATTGGAATGCGCTCGCGCAGGAGCCGCTGGAGCACGCGATGCAGTGTGCCGAGCGAGATCTTGGCAGGAACGATGTCGTCCACGAGTGCCGGATGCGTCTTCTTGAGCGTCTCGACCATTTCCTGGACATCCTGGCGGCCAAGCAGCTCGGCGGCGTTCGCCTTGAGGACTTCCATGAGATGTGTCGCGACCACCGTCGATGGCTCGACCACCACGTATCCGTACGCTTCGGCGTCTGCGCGGCGATTGGTGGCGATCCAGCGTGCGGGCATTCCGAAGCTCGGATCAACGGCGTCGATTCCCTCGATCGGCGAGATCACGGTGCCGGTGTTGAGCGCCATCAGGAAGCGCGGCATGACTTCCGCGCGAGCCATCTCGCTGCCGCGCAGCTTGATGACGTACTCGTTGGACGGGAGTCGGATGTCGTCCCGAATGCGGACGGGCGGGATGAGAATTCCCAGCTCGACCGCAGCCTGCTTGCGCAGCATGGATATGCGGTCTAGGAGATCGCCACCCTGGCGCTCGTCGACGAGCGGAATGAGTGCGTAACCGACTTCGAGTTCGATCGGATCTATCTGGAGCAGATCCTTCATCGGGTCGGTTGAAGTCGGAGACTCGGACTTGGGCGGATTGAGCGCGAGATCAGCGGTGACTGCGCGCTTCTTCTCCGCTGCCGTAGCGGCGCGGGCCAGGAATGCGAGGATTCCCGCGAGCGTCATGAACGGAAGCATCGGCAGTCCGGGGACTACCGAGAAGAGTGCGAGCACACCAGCGGCGATCCACATCGCACGCGGATGCTTCGTCATCTGCGATGTGACGACGGTACCCATCTGCGTACTGCCGGCAGAGTGAGTCACCATGATACCAGCGGCCGTCGAAACTACGAGGGACGGTATCTGCGATACGAGGCCTTCACCGACGGTGAGGACTGTGTACGTGCTGACGGCCTGCGAGAAGGGAAGTCCCTTCTGCACCACACCGATGAAGATTCCGCCGATGATGTTGATGAATGTGATGATGAGCGCAGCAATTGCGTCTCCCTTCACGAACTTGGACGATCCGTCCATTGCGCCGTAGAAATCGGCCTGGCGGGAAATCTCTTCGCGTCGGCGTCGCGCTTCGGTCTCATCGATGAGTCCGGCATTGAGATCGGCGTCGATCGCCATCTGCTTGCCGGGCATCGCGTCGAGTGTGAAGCGCGCTGCGACTTCCGCGACGCGACCCGCGCCCTTTGTGATGACGATGAAGTTGATGCCGATGAGAATCAGGAAGAGCACGAGTCCGACGGCGTAGTTGCCGCCGATCACGAACTCACCGAATGCCTGAATGACGTGGCCAGCCTGTCCGTGCGTGAGGATCAGACGAGTGCTGGCAACGTTGAGCGCGAGCCGGAACAGAGTGAGCAGAAGCAGCAGACCCGGGAACGAGCTGAAATCAAGGGGATTCGTCGTGTACAGCGCAGAGAGCAGAACCACCAGCGACAGCGAGATGCTCGTGACGAGCAGCATGTCGAGTATGACGCCAGGAAGCGGCACAACGAGCAGCCCGATGACGAATACGACCGCGATAGCCAGTCCGACTTCCGCGTTCCCCTTGCTTGGGGAAGCGGTGACTATGACCGGTTTTGCTGCGATGGCCGCCATTAGACTGTGTCTCCAACGAGATGCGAGATCGGGCGATAGGCCCAGCGTGCGCCGCGCTCATTGCGCTGACGTATCACGAATGCGAGTACTTCCGCGACTGCGAGGTACAGCTCGACGGGAATGATCATCCCGACACGAGCCTGCTTGAGCAGCGCGATGGCCAGCGGACGATTCTCCACTATCGGTACGCCGCTCTCCATCGCGATCTTCTTGATGCGCTCGGCGACCTTGCGCTGGCCCATCGCGATTACGATTGGAGCTGGCGCCTTGGACGGATCGTACTGAAGTGCAATGGCGCGCATTGTCGGGTTGACGATCACGACGTCCGCTTTCGGGACGTCCTTGAACATCTGCTTTCGCGCCATTGCGCGGCCGATGGAACGCATGCGCTGCTTGAGGAGCGGATCACCTTCGGAGTTCTTGAACTCCTGCTTGATCTCCGCCTTGCTCATGCGCATTTCCTTCGTGAACTGCCAGTACTGCCAGAGATAGTCGGACAGCGCCAGCACCAGGTACGCAAGGCCGGCCGTCATGATGAGCTTGACGGAGAAATGCGTGATGACCTGGAGCAGCGCACGCGGCGATTGCTGGCTCGTCACGACGATCGAGGTGATCGCTTCCTTGCCGAGAGCGGCGTGGATCGCGAAGCCAACGATGGTCAACTTGAAGAGCGACTTGAGAAGCTCGACGACCGCCTGCATGCCAACGAGCTTCTTGACGTTCTGCGCGGGGTTGAGGCGCTTGAACTGCGGCGTGATCGGTTTGAGAGACAGAACTCCCCGTGCCTGAACCGCGTTGATGACCAGCGCGATGCCTCCCATGGAGCAGGCGACGAGCAGGATGGCGGAAAGTGTGCGCCAGCCGAGCATCTGCAACGTCTTCACCGCGCCCTCAGCAGTGAATGACGTATCGCCCATCGACGCGAGGCTCTCGCCCATGATCGCGAACAACCGGCTCGCGACGCTCGGAACGACGCCCGTGAGTACGAGAGCGATGCCCAGGAGCAGCACCGCCACCGAAAGCTCCGGGCTCTTCGGTATGCGACCCTCTTCCTGCGCCTCCTGGCGCTTCTTGGGGGTCGCCTCCTCTGTTTTGTCGCCGTAGTCGTCAGACATGCTCAGTGCACTCCGGGAGCGACGGCTGTGAAGAACGACGTGAGCTGCTGGTCGTAATTACCGGGCCAGTTACCAAGCGTGCTGGCGATGAACGGGAGCGCGATTCCGAGTGCGAAGAGGCCAAGGCCGATCTGCAGGGGGAACGCAACTGACAGGATGTTGAGCTGCGGCGTCGCGCGGCTCATCACCGCAAGAGCTGCGTTGCCGACCATTACAGTACCGATGACTGGAGCGGCGAACCGGAGCCCGGTGATGAACAGGGTGCCGGCGAGTGCGAGCAAGTTGGAAAGACCACCGGTGATGTTCAACGCGCTACCGACGGGAACCGCGCGCAGGCTGGCCGCGAGCGCCTCGATCATTCCGAGGTGCACGTTGAGCGCGAGCAGTATCGTGACTGCGAAGAGCGACAGGAAGTTCGCGAGCACCGGCGACTGCTGCCTGGTGAGTGGATCGAGCAGCGCCGCGCCGGACAACCCGATCTGGATCGCGAGCAGATCGCCCGCAGATTCCGCCGCACCGACCAGGATCGCTGCACCGATGCCTATTCCGAAACCGACGACCATCTCGCCCAGCGCCGTCGCCGGTGTGATCTGGGGAATCGAGTGAATGTTGGCATATGCGATCGGCTGGATCACTATGGTGAGCACTATGAGCAGCGAGGTGCGCCATTTCACCGGAACAGTCGCAGCCGAGAAAACCGGCGCGATGAGCATGAGGCCGGTGAGGCGCATTCCAACCAGCACCGCGACATTCGCGGAACCTGGTGCGAACAGATCGAACGGCCGGATGCCGGTCACGAAATCATGGAGGGAAGGGAGCGAAACAGCTCGCTCGTGTACTTGACCATGATCTGGATGATCCACGGCAGCGCGACGATGAACGTAACGGAGACCGCTACGAGCTTGGGCACGAATGAAAGCGTCTGCTCCTGAATCTGCGTCACCGCCTGGATGATCGAGATCACCAGGCCGACCGCAAGCGCGACCACGAGCATCGGCGACGCGATCAGAAGCGCCGTCATGATCATGTTGCGTGCGAGATCGACAATGAGTACGTGTGACATTCTAGACGCGGAAACTGGTGACGAGCGACTGGATCACGAGAGTCCATCCGTCCACGAGCACGAAGAGCAGCAGCTTGAATGGCAGCGATATCATCGCAGGTGGCAGCATGAACATTCCCATGCTCATGAGCACGCTCGATACGACGATGTCTATGATGATGAAAGGCAGGAAGAGCGCGAATCCAATCTGGAACGCCGTACGGAGCTCGCTCGTCGCGAATGCGGACACGAGCGTCACCAGCGGTATCTGGTCCTCGTTCTGCGGCGCGGCGCTCGTGCTCATGTCGATGAAGACCTGCAGATCGTGATCGCGTGTATGCTTCAGCATGAACTCGCGAAACGGCACGACCGCGGTCTTCATCATCTCGGCCTGCTCCATCTTTCCATTCATCCATGGCTGCAGTGCAGTGTCGTTCACCTTGTTCAGCGTCGGTGCCATCACGAAGCCAGTGAGGATGAGCGACAGCGCTGCGACCATTTGGGCCGGGGGGGCGTTCTGTGTGCCGAGCGCCTGGCGCAGGAAGTTGAGGACGATGAGAATGCGCGTGAATCCCGTCATCAGCAGCACGAGAGTAGGGAGCAGCGTGAGCAGTCCCATCATCACCACGATTCCGACTGTGCCGCTAAGGCGCAGTCCACCTTCATCCTTGCCACCGACGCGCAGATCCATTTGCGGCGCGAGCTTGGTCAGCATCGTGTCAGCGCTCGGGGAGCTCGAGGCTGGCGCCACGGCACCCTTGGGTGCGGCAGCGCGCGGTCCGGCGGGTTGAGCACCAGCAGCTGCAGCACGCGGCCCAGGGTTGCGGCTGTTGCCGTTCGCGGACGGTGCTATTGGCCTCGGAACGGCTGGAAGCGGCGTCGTCTGCTGATTTAATTGCGTCGCAAAAGCCGGCGCCTTCGACGCCGTCGTGTTCGTGGACGTTGCCACACCCTGGATCGCGTTGACGACTCCCGCGGCAGTCTGCGCCGTGGTCGCCTGCTGCGCGACGAGCGTGTTGCTCGACAGCGCGAGTCCAGCTGAGAGGATCAATCCAGCAACTGCGCCGCTAACTCTCACGCGTGAGTACCGCCTGCCATCGCCATGCTTAGCACGGCCTGGAAGTCTTCCATCGGCGCGACGTACGAGACACGCTTGATGTCCCTGGCCGTCGTGCGATCGCGGTTCGTTCCGTGGATTGGTCTGTCTGTCGTCGCATCCTTGTTGCCGCGAATCAGCGCGAACTTGCGGATGCCATCGGCGATCGCGTGCATCGGAGCCGCGGTGACTGCCGTCACACCATCCTGCAGTGCAAGGTCGGCTTCACTCAGGTCGGCGACCTGGTGCACTCCACCGTCGCCCATCGAGACCGCGAGAACCCGGTTCCCGATGCGAACAACTGCGATGCCCTGGCGCTGTCCCAGTGAGAGCCGCTGGATGATCTCCATCTTCACCCGGCTCTTGCCGCACGCGTTGTTCATCGCGTATTTCCGCAGGACGCGCATGGCTAGGCCCATCGCTCCGAGAACGAGCGCGAGCATCGCCATCACCATCAGGAACGTCTGGGCACTCACGCCGCGATCTCCTCGATCGAGTTGCTGCGCGGAAGGATGCGCGTGATGCGAACTCCGAACGTCTCGCCCAGCAGCACCACTTCGCCTTCCGCGAAGCGGCGGTCGCCGACGAAGACGTCGATCGGTTCGCCAGCGAGACGGTCGAGTTGAATGACCGATCCGCGTCCCAGGCGCAGGATGTCCTGCACCGTCATGGAGGTGCGACCGAGTTCGATGGAGATCGGCAGTGATAGGTCGAGCAGCATCGAGATCGGTACCTCGCTACTCGCCAATCCGCTCGCGAGCGCGGCTTCGGCGTTGATGGTCTCAGCGTTGACGTTGTTTTCCATGTTATTGAGCCGGGATCAGTTGAGATTGGAGTGGTTCGGCGATCGTCGATGCATCGAACTGGGGAATGACAGGTGCGGCACCTCGGACTTCACCCGTGTCAGTCAGCGCGCCTTCGAGTCGGATGGAGAGTTTGTTTCCGACGCGACCGGCGGTGCCAGCGAAGCGCTCCTGGCCACCGACCATCACACGGATCTGGCTGTCGTTCGGCAGGCCGGTCGTGATGATGCCCCCATTTGCCATAGAGGCGATGTCACGCATGGACATCCGGAACTCGGGAAGCCGCGCGGCAACGGGGACTCGCGTTGCACGCAGTGACCGCTCCGCCAGTGCGCGACTTGCAGCGCGCTCGTGGTCCGAACCGGTAGCATTGGCGAAGCTGCGCGTGCCGGTGTTCGTGAAGAACTTGTCCAGAACCGCGAACGGAAGACAGACGAGCATGAGCGAGCTGACGTCGCCCGCCGTAACTTCGATGTTGGCGACGAGAACCGGATCGTCACGGTTCGCGCTCTGAAGCAGGATGTCCGGAAACGACTCGAACGAGGAAATACCGAGCGACATCGTGATGTAGTCGGACCAGCACTCGGCGAGCAGCGAATTGACCTTCTCCACGAGACCGCGCAGCGCCATCCGCTCGACACGCGTGAGTGGACGGGAGAGCGCTACCTGCTGTCCGCCGCCGCCGAAGAGACGGTCGACCAGATAGAAGGCGAATTCCTCTCCGATGTCGACGACGCCGAGCTGACCGCCCGAATCGTTGATGTTGCAGATGAAGGAGGCACACGGCGTC
>JALYYT010000148.1 GCA_030946285.1 Gemmatimonadota bacterium | reverse complement strand
GGTGGAGAGCTCGTTCTGGCCGCATGCGCCGAAGGCGGCGGAGAAATCGTCCCGGTCGACAGCGAGCACAGCGCCATTCTCCAGTGCATCGCGCAGCGCTCGATGTCCGAAATACGACGCGTGATTCTCACCGCGTCGGGCGGTCCGTTTCGGGAATGGGATGCGGCGCGCATCGCGAGTGCCACCGTCGCCGACGCGCTCAACCATCCCACGTGGCGAATGGGAAGGAAGATCACCGTTGACAGCGCGACCCTTGCCAACAAGGCGCTGGAAGTAATCGAGGCTCATTACCTCTTCGGTCTTCCATACGAGAAGATCGAAGTCGTGGTCCATCCGCAGAGTATCGTGCACTCATTCGTCGAGTTCATTGATGGCAGCGTGCTTGCTCAACTCGGCTTTCCGGACATGGAGCTGCCGATCCTTTACGCGCTCACGCATCCGGACCGGATCAGCGACACGAGCGCGCGCAAGTTTGATCCGACTGCGGCGTCGCCACTCACTTTCGAAGCGGTCGATCCGGAACGGTTTCCAGCCCTGCGGCTTGGTATCGAAGCGGGGAAAGCAGGTGGCGCGGCACCGGCCGTTTTCAATGCGGCCAACGAAGCGGCTGTCGGGTTGTTTCTCGATGGTCGCATTGACTTTGGCGGAATAGCCGCCGCGATTTCCCTGGCGCTGGAGACCTGCGCCGGCACCCGGTGCGACACCTTTGAGGAACTCGCTCACGTTGACGCTTCTGCTCGCCGGGCAGTTCGCGAGTCGGTAACGGGCGCGCCGAGGGTGCGCACCTAGCGTTCCTGCAATGGGTGGCGTCGGCGTCATCCCGTGACGGCGCTTAGGTTTTATTACTGGAATTCGCGGTGTCATTCATGAGACATGGCTTTCATGGAGTGGCATTGACCAACTGACCCGGCGATTGGATCGTATGGCGCTTCTCGACAATTGTCCCATGGCTGACGTCCTATCCGCCCGATTGGTCGAATCCCGGGATGAGTTGACCCAGCGCTGGCTCGAGCGTATCTCAGCGCGGGTATCCCTGGATCCGAACCGTGTTTTTCCAACGCGCGATCTGCTGGATCATGTGCCTGTTCTGATTGACGGGATCGCCGCGTACGTCGCGGATCCGGCGATCGTTGTATCAAGTGACATGGCTGTCGTGGACAAGGCTCGTGAGCTCGGAGCCTTGCGTCACCAGCAAGGGTTCGACCAGTACGAGATTCTCAAGGAGTTCGAGATACTCGGCGGCATTCTCATCCACTTCGTGGGCGAAGTCGCCGAGTCGAGCGACGTGCCGTGTGCGCGGGGTGAGCTTATCGCATGCGCGCAGCGCGTCTTCCTCGCGGTGTCGCTGATTCAGCAGGCGACTTCGACACAGTTCCTCCAGCTGGTCACCGATCGGGTTTCAGAACGCGAGGAGCGCCTGCGCGCCTTCAACCGCGCGCTCACGCACGAGTTCCGGAACAGGATCGGGGCGTCGCTAGGTGCCTCGCTGATTCTCGGAATGCCGGATGTCGCACCCGACAAGCGTGCCGATCTTGCAGCACTGATCGTGCGCAACGTACGCGGGATGCAGGGAATCCTGGACAATCTCCTCGAGCTGACGCTCGTCGGCGCCGACGCCCGTCAGCACCGGCATGTGCGGCTCCGGCAAGCCGCCGCCGAAGTCGGACGTGAACTGCGAGAGATGGCTTCGGCATCCGGGATCGATCTACGTCTGGATGAAGATATGCCTGATGTCGAAGTGGCCGCAGCAGCAGTCGAGCTGTGCCTTACCAACCTCGTCGCCAACGCCATCAAGTACTGCGATGCATCCGAACCCAACAGGTGGATAAAGGTCGGGGGCGCGCTTCGCACTTCCGCCGAAGGTCATTCCGAGGTCTCCGTCGAAGTGGCCGACAACGGGATCGGCGTTCCGGAAGAGGCGCGAGGGAGACTCTTTGAGCGATTCTTTCGTGCCGATCACGGACGGCCCGAAATCGAAGGCACGGGACTTGGGCTCAGCATCGTCCGTGACACCGTCAACTCGCTCGGCGGACGGGTCTGGGCCACGTTCCCGGAAAAGGGGTCGGTATTCGGCTTCTCCCTCCCAGCGAGGCGTGAGAACGATCCTCAGTCAGACGGGGACGAAACGCCAGCCTCCGACGGCGGAACGCGCGGGCAGTCCTGACTAGATTTAGGACTTGGCCGAGAGCGACGCAGAGTCGCGGCTCGCAGCCCCGTTCAAATCCCGAGCTCCCTAAATGCTAGTCTGGCTCGCCCCCGTATTCGTACTCGGCCTCGTCGTCTTCGTACACGAGCTCGGCCACTTTCTGGCCGCCAAGGCGTTCGGGGTATATGCGCCTCGTTTCTCGATCGGTTTCGGGCCAGCCATCGCGAAGAAGCGCTTCGGCGAAACGGAATACCGAATCGGCATCCTTCCGATCGGTGGCTACGTTCGAATGGCTTCCAGACTGGACGAGGCGAGCGCCGGGCTCGAGGGCGGGAGCGAGGTGGCCGAGAAGCCGGAGTCCCTGGACCCCGATCAGCTTATCCCGTTCGGCACCCGTCCCGTGCCGGAGGACCGCTGGTTCGAATCCAAGTCGCTCGGCGCACGCCTGGTGATAATGCTTGCTGGCGTGACGATGAATGTGGTTCTGGGCTTTGTCATAAACGTAAACCTGGCAAAGATTTACGAGCGGACTCCGACAAGTCGCTTGAGCGAGGTTGTCGCCAACAAACCTGCTGCAATCGCCGGGCTGAAGGCAGCGGACAGCGTCGTTACGGTGAACGGGGCTCCGGTCACCGGCTGGAGCGATTTCGTCGCCGTTGTGAAGCGTTCGAGTGGCAAGCCTGTAACCGTTGGCGTCCTCCGGGGAGCCGAGCCGCTTACAGTGACCGTCACGCCCGTGGCGGACACCGTGACGGATCCCAACTCTGGTGTGCATACCAGCGAAGGGAGGATCGGTGTTGCCGCGGGCCAGAGCGCGGCGAGCGTCCCCATGACGCAGGCGGTCGTCGACGGTGGCAGGGCGACGATCGGAATGGGCACCCTGGTTTTCACGTCGCTTCGCAGCATCGCGACGCACAAGGTGTCGGTCAGCGAGCTGGGTGGGCCGATCCTCATCGCCCAGTCATCGGTGCAGGCGGCACGCCAGGGAGGATCCGTGTTGTTCTACCTGATCGCCCTCCTGAGCGTGAACCTCGCCGTGTTCAACCTGTTGCCAGTCCCGATCCTGGACGGAGGGCAGGTCGTGTTGCAGGTGGTCGAAGCCGCTCGCGGGCGCCCGCTGAGCGATCGTGCTCGCGAGAACGTGGCCCGATTCGGCCTGGCTCTCATACTGGCGCTATTTGTAATGGTCACGTTCAACGATCTGAAACGACTGATTGTCGGAGCCGTGTCGGGTCACGCGAGCTAGCCCGTCATTCCCGATTTCGCGGGATGACGGGCGCGCGGGGTACCAATTGTTGCCGAGGTAGCTTAGTTTTCAAGGCTTACCAAGAATTAGATGACCCGACGCGCAGATAGCGCGACACGCACACCCTGTTACATGGCTTTCGACAAGACTCCGACAATCGAGAAATACCGCGAGAATGAGACCGACACCGGCTCCTCTCGCGTACAGGTAGCCGTCCTCACGGATCGTATCAACTACCTGAACGAGCACTTCAAGACGCACAAGAAGGATCATCACAGCCGGCGCGGCCTGCTCAAGATGGTTGGCCGGCGCCGCCGGCTTCTCGATTACATGAAGCGGACAGAAGTTGAGGGGTATCGCCAGCTCATCGCAGAGCTCGGGCTCCGTTACTAAACACGAAAGTTGAACAGGTAAAACGCGCGTCGTGAGGATGACAATCTCGTCATCCATCATGCGCGCGTTTCGTGTTCCAGAGAGAAAATCTGAGAGATGATGAAACGCATTGAAAGACAGTTCGCCGGCAGGACCCTGAGCATCGAAACGGGCCGCATGGCGAAACAGGCAGCGGGATCCGCGCTTGTGCAGTTCGGCGACACGATGGTGCTCGTCGCAGTGACCGTGGGCGAAACCGAAAGCACGCTCCCGTTCTTCCCGCTCACCGTCGAGTATCGCGACAAGGCTTACGCCGCGGGCAAGATCCCCGGTGGATTCATCAAGCGCGAGGGTCGTCCGCACGACAGCGAGATACTCTCCGCCCGAATCATCGACCGGTCCATCCGGCCGCTGTTCCCTGAAGGTTTCAAGAACGAGACGCAGGTCTTCGTTCAGGTGATCTCGGCCGACCAGGAAAACGACGCCGATGTGCTCGCGCTGATGGCGACATCGTTCGCGCTCAATGCGTCGAAGATCCCGTTCATGGGGCCGATTGCCGCTGTTCGCGTCGGACGCGTGCAGGAGAAGTGGGTTCTCAACCCCACCTTCCTGCAGCTCCAGCACAGCGAGATGGACATCGTCATCGCCGGATCGGCTGATTCGATCGTGATGGTAGAGGGTGGCGCTATCGAGGTAGGCGAGGATGACATCCTCGGCGCGATCACCATAGGCCACAAGGGAATCAAGGAGCTCATCTCGATGCAGGAAGAGCTGCTCGAGGGTACGAAGCAGCCGAAGATGACGTGGAAGAAGTCCGAGCTGCCGAACGGTCTGCAGGCTGCCGTGGACAAGCTCGCGCAGAGCCGCGTCGTCGCCGCGATCAATCAGGCCGACAAGCTCACGCGCATCCAGGCCGTCGAAGCGGTGAAGAAGGCCGCCGTCGCCGAGCTGCTCGCCGATTTCCCGGATAACCCCAAGGACATTTCCAATCTCGTTGGAGATCTGGAATACAATGCGCTCCGCTCGCAGGTGCTCGACAGCAAGCAGCGCGTTGACGGACGCAGCACCGAAGAGGTGCGTCAGATCACGATCGACACGCACGTACTTCCGCGTGCGCACGGCTCGGCGCTCTTCACGCGCGGACAGACGCAGGCACTCGTAGCGGTGACGCTCGGTACCGCGAACGACGTGCAGCGTCTCGATTCGATCGACGACGCAGGCGAGACGACGAAGTCGTTCATGCTGCATTACAACTTCCCGCCGTTCTCGACTGGTGAGGCCAAGCCGATTCGCGGAACCAGTCGTCGCGAGATCGGACACGGAAATCTCGCGGAGCGCGCGCTTCAGGGCGTCCTGCCTCCGTTCGAGGAATTCCCGTACACGATTCGGATCGTGTCCGATATTCTCGAGTCCAACGGGTCGTCGTCGATGGCGACGGTCTGCGGCGGATCGCTTGCTCTGTTCGACGCTGGCGTTCCCCTTCGTGCCCCGGTTGCCGGCGTTGCGATGGGACTCATCAAGGAAGGCGAGAAGTACGCTATCCTGACGGACATTCTTGGAACCGAGGATCACCTCGGTGACATGGACTTCAAGGTTGCCGGAACCGAGAAGGGAATCACGTCCATCCAGATGGACATCAAGATTCAGGGTCTCGACCTCAAGATCATGCAGGAGGCGATGGCGCAGGCGCGTCGCGGCCGCCTGCATATCCTCGGCGAGATGAACAAGGCGATGCCGGCCGCGAATGCGGAGCTGTCCGACTACGCGCCGCGTATCGTGACGGTGAGCATCAACCCAGAGAAGATTGGCGAGCTCATCGGACCCAAGGGCAAGACGATCCGCGGTATCCAGGAAGAGACTGGCGCCGAGATATCGGTGGACGACAGCGGAATGGTGACCATCGCCGCAGTTGGAGGCGAGGCGATGGAACGCGCGAAGCAGATGGTTCAGGCGATCACGGCCGAGCCGGAAGTTGGCGCGACGTACGAAGGAACCGTGAAGAGCACGACCGCGTTCGGCGCGTTCGTCGAGATCATGCCGGGCACGGAAGGTCTCGTTCACATCTCCGAGCTGAAGCATGGCCGCACGGAGAAGACGGAAGACGTGGTCAAGAAGGGCGATCGCGTTCGCGTGAAGGTTCTTGATCGTGACGAGCGTGGCCGTCTCCGGTTGTCGATGAAGGCGCTCGAGAACGCGCCCGAGGGCGGTGCCGCAGCTTCGCCAGCCAGCTCCAATGGCGACGCACTGGTTTCCGTCGGCGCCGACGAGCAGACGGACGGCAGCGACCGCTCTGAACGCAGCGAGCGCCCGCGTCGTCCACGCAGCGGTGCGCGTGGCCGCAGGGATTAGTCCAAGCCGGGCGGACGTCCAGCGGACTGTTCTCCCGAACGGACTGACCGTACTCTCGGACAATGTTCCGGGAGTGCGGTCGGTTGCATTCGGGGCATGGGTTCGCGCCGCGACGCTTCACGAGAGTGCCGCCAGGATGGGTCTGTCGCACATGCTGGAGCACATGGTATTCAAGGGAACCGAGAGTCGTAGCGCCAGAGAGATCAGTCTGTCGCTGGAGACTCTGGGTGGGTCTCTCGATGCCTACACGGCGCGTGAGCACACTTCGTATCAGGCTCGCGTGCTCGATGAGCACGTGCGCGATGCCGCCTCGGTAATTGGCGACGTGATGTTCGAGCCGCTCCTCAGGGACTCGGATCTGCGGCTCGAGCGCAAGGTGGTGCTCGAAGAAATCGCCATGGTGGACGATACGCCGGACGACCTTGTATTCGAAGTGCATAACGAACGGCTCTTCGGCGACAACGGGTATGGCTACCGTATCCTCGGCACGCGGGACACCGTATCGTCATTCACGACTGACGATCTGCGTTCGCTCCATGCCGAAGCGTACCGCCCGGACAATGTGGTAATTGCCGCTGCCGGATCCATCGAGCACGACGAGCTCGTCGATATCCTCGGCGAAACCGGCTGGCTGGACCGGGTTGCGAGTGGCGAGCGCGAGTTCGCGGCGCCACCAGCGTCGTTCAATGCGCCATCGTACTCGCACGTCGAACGTCCCGGCGCGCAGACCCAGCTCGTTTTCGGAAGCTCTGCTCCAGCCTATGGGGACGCGAATCGCTACGCGTTCTGCCTTGTCAGCATGCTGCTGGGCGGCGGGATGAGCTCACGGCTGTTCCAGCACGTACGCGAGGAGCTGGGCCTTGCATACGCGGTTCATACTTTCTCGTCGTTCTATTCGCGCGCGGGGATGCACGGTGTTTATGTTGGAACGTCGCCGGAATCGGCGGACGAAGCGGCGGCCGCGGTCCTCGCGGAGCTGGAGCGAGTCGCGGCACACGGTGTGCCGGCAGACGAACTCTCCGCCGGGAAGCAGCAGCTGAAAGGACAGATAACATTATCGCTCGAGACCCCGGGCGCGCGCATGTATCGCGCTGCGGGACTGGAGCTGTACGGCGAGCCGTTCCGCTCTCTCGACGACATGCTCTCGCTGGTTGACGCAATCGACGAGAAGACGGTGTCGGAAGTTTGTGCGGCGTGTTTCGCGCCATCGCAGCAGACAGTTGTAAGCCTCGGACCTGCACCTCTAACAATTCTGTAGACACGGCCA
>JALYYT010000142.1 GCA_030946285.1 Gemmatimonadota bacterium | reverse complement strand
ACCATCGATTGCTGCGATCGTCCTGAAACCGAGCGTCTCGAGTTGATCGAACAGCAGCTCCACGTTAGCCGGCACATCATCGGCAACGAGGATCAGCGGAGGCTGCTGTTCGGGGTCCACGCTACGTTAGGGCCGTACCTGCAGCCCGAAACTCAGGTTGTACGCGTGCTCGCTAACGTTTGCCACACCCGTCCGGTTGCTCCGGAGGAGCGACATGTCCAGCGTGACACGGTCGAGCGTTATCGGCACGCCCAGTCCGCCGCCGAACGACGTCTCCTGAACGGGCGAGGTTCCCACCTCGAACGGAAGAGTGCGCCGTCGGATACCGACGCGAAGCAGGAGCGGAAACCCGCCGCCGAAACGTGGGCCGCTGGATTCGACACCTGCGCTGAAGTCGTTGGCGTCGACTGTTCCGGTCCTTGCGAGAGTCAGACCCGACAGCTGGCTCCAGCGCTGATGCGACGCGCGCACCGCCACGAGCGTCCCGGGAATACCGCTGAAGATCACCGATCCTGAATACCGATCCGGAATCGTCGCGGTCGTCAGGAGGGAATCATTCGCGAACATCTTTGCGGTTCCTCCCTTTTCGGCGCTGGCCGACACCGTCAGACTCGGCAGCACATCGGCTTCTAACCCCGCGGACAACGCCTTACCTGAAAACGCGACGCCGGTAAGCTGCGTGACGTTCGCGTATTTGGTGGTATCGGCAAAGATCTCGTTCGACGTCAGACGCAGCGATCCGGGGAAAGTATGGAAGCCGAGACCAACGCGAAATCTCGCTGACACCGCGTATCCCGCAGCTAGACGAACGTCACTGATCGCCCCTTCGCTCTTGAGGCTCTCGGTCCAGGACGCGGGATCCGCGCCGAAGATCTGCGTGCGCTGACGATTCGTTTGCCATGTCCGATCGAAATACGTGGCGGCACTCAAGCCGACCACGAATCGCGGCGTGATCGGAAGGATACCGCCCACGTTCGGCAAACGCGCCGTCGTCGTCGATGACGTATTGCCGCCCGCGGTCACGCTGCGAAATTCCGGATCATACTGCGCGAATACCTGCGCATCCGGCCTGCGCGCGAGCGCAGCCGGGTTGATCGGCGAACGCGGGTCGGTCTCGGCGAGTGCGCCTGCGGTGCCTTGGGCACGCGTGCTGAGCTCGCCTGGAGGATAACCAAGCCCCTGAAGACTCGTCGAACCCTGCGCATGAGCTGAGCGGGCGCTGATCGTCGCGACGAACGCGGCGGTGCACGCGACACCGACCAGAAAACGTTTACTCATGGAACGCCGACCCGGGAGCGAGGTGTGTAGCTGATGCGAAGCTTCGGCCTGAGCGCCGGAGCGGATTTGGACGAGTAGAAGAATGCCTGCTGCGGCGAGTAGTCCTCGGCGAGACTCTCCAGCACGATCGCGCGCGGAAGTTCCGCAGCGGTCTGCACGCGCCAGTACTTGAACGCGGGTCCGATCTGCAGCTCACGAACACCCGACGTGCCCGGTGCGGTGCGCAGCGGACTGAGCCCCAGAACCGTGGCAGGCGCCGTGATCTGCGCCGCGCGAGCCGGATCGGATATTCCGGGACCAGCGAGGACAAGAACCGGTTGTATCGCCATGGAGTCCGCGGGATCGGGCGACCCGCTCGCAAGCTGGTTCAGCACAAGAGTGGCAGCGACGACAAGCGATGAATCCGTTATCGCTGACGGAATGTTGAACCTGATGTAGGCGCGGGTTCCAGGCAGACCGCCGATGGTAAGGATCCCCGGAGGTGGTGGAGGCGTCCCCTTGATTACCAAAGTGAAATCTCCCAGGTGCCCGGCGACTACCAGATTCGCGGTCGGCGTCTTGGAGTACGGCCCAAGCGCCAAGGGAGAGAGCGTAGTGTCCTTCGATATGCGCGTGAACAGGACGGGCCCGTGACCCGACTCCTGCGAAAGAATACGGAACTGCACTGAATTCGATGCCGAGGCCCGAAGACCCAGACGCAATCGTGCCCTCGCCTGCGCCTTTGCAACAAGGAAAGCACTCGGCAGTTTGATGCTCACCGAGTCCACCAGCTTTCCCGCGGCAAACGTTGCCGTGGTTATCAGACGCGCGGGGGTGAAGAGCTGCGCCACGACCGAGGCCGACGTATCGTTCGCCGCCGTGGAATCATCCACGTCGTAGACAGCTATGTTCACCGGCACTGTGAGCTTCGCAGCCGAACTGTCCACGTGAAGTTTGAGGTATGCGCTGTCGAGGAATGTCACGGCGGTGCCGGTGTCGCTCACCGTTGCCTTGTTCCTGCTGGGCAGTGTGTCGAAGCGGATCTCCACGCGGGTATCCAGCGTGTCGCCGCGGTTCGCCACAAGCATCTGCGGTTCGGTCCCAAGCCCAAGACCGCCGAGCACCGTCGAGTCAGTCTGAACGGCATCGAGTGTGACCGTAGTCACATTCACAGCCTGATCCACACACGTGAGCGGACAACCGGCGGAACCGTCGAGCTTTTCCGTGCAGCCAGTAGCTGCAAGGCCCATCAAGGCTACGGCCACGATGCATGCAGCGGCCCGGGCCGGGCTCCATCTGTTCAATATCACTTCGAAATTCCGTTCGATTCGTTGAGCCGAAACTGCTGCGGCAGAAGTTCCGCGAGCGACCATTCCGCCGTTTTTCCATTCAGGCCATGACTTACTACGCGCAATTCGGGGGCGAACTCAGACAGTGCCTGGCGGCACGCGCCGCACGGAACCACAGGTTCATTCGCGTCGCTCACGAGAACGATCTCGTCGAACTGCGTGTCTCCAGCGCTCACCGCCGCCGCCATCGCCGATCGCTCGGCGCAGATGCCGACTGTGAAAGATGCATTCTCCACGTTGGCGCCCGCGTACACGTTTCCGCTTGAGGCGCGTATGGCTGCGCCGACATGAAATCCGGAGTACGGTGCATATGCGTTCGAACGTGCGGCGTCAGCTGCCAGCTTGAGGGTATCAGCGCTCAACGGACGATCTGCGCGAGAAACGAGGTCCCTGCCCCGCGAAAACCGAGGCCGAACCATTCGGCGACTGTCGCGCCCAGGTCGGCGAAGGTCGGCCGTACACCGATGGAGCTTCCGCCACGGATGGCTGAGCCAATCGCGATGACCGGCACGTTCTCACGTGCGTGGTCGCTCGAAGCAGTTGTGGGGTCGTTGCCGTGATCGGCGGTAATAAACAGCAGATCTTCCTCGCGAAGGGCGCACCGGAGTAACGGGAGAGCCGCGTCAAATTCGCGCAGCGCACCTGAAAACCCCGATACGTCGTTCCTGTGTCCGTACAGTTGGTCGAAATCTACAAGGTTGGCGAACAGAAACCCGGTTTCCGGGCCATTCCCGAGCCACGCAGAGATCAATTCGATTCCTTCGGTGTTTCCGGATGTGTGTCGAGCCCGAATCCCTCGGCCGGCGAAGAGATCATCGACCTTTCCTACACCATCGCGGTCGATCCCTGCGCTCTCGAGCGCATCCAGGAGAGTCTCCGAGGGCGGCACAACCGAAAAGTCGCGCCGGTTCGCGGTCCGCCGAAATGCCCCGGGAATCCCGACGAATGGCCTGGCGATCACGCGGGATACGTCGTTCGGCGTCGTGAGCATAGCCCTCGCCCGCTCGCATGCTGCGTACAGCTCGGTCAGCGAAACCACGTCCTCATGGGCGGCCACCTGGAACACCGAGTCAGCGGACGTATACACGATCCACGCTCCAGTTCGGATGTGCTCCTCGCCGAAACGCGCCATCACGTCGGTGCCGCTTCCGACGACATTGCCGGTCACGCCGCGGCCCGTCAGCTTCGAGAATTCCAGCAGCACCCCGTTTGGAAATCCGTTGGGGTAGGTAGGAAACGGCACCTCGATTCGCACACCGGCGATCTCCCAGTGACCCGTGGTACTGTCTTTTCCGGCGGCGGAAGGCTGCATGAGGCCGAACGCACCAATTGGGTTCGCTACAGCCACCAAACCTTTCAACGGCTTGATGTTAGCAAGCCCGGCCTCACGCAGGTTCTCAAGTCCCGCAC
>JALYYT010000072.1 GCA_030946285.1 Gemmatimonadota bacterium | reverse complement strand
GATGTCGTACCAGTGCGCGGGATCGAAGTTCTCGATTGCTTCCCAGGTCAGGCCATTGCTCTCGATGGTGCGCTTGATGTCCCGAAGATCGTCCTCCGTCCACGGCCGATCCTGATTCTGCGTGAGGCCCCACCCCATGTTGGGTGAGCCGCTCGTGAGCACGGGGTCCGCGCCCTTGAAATAGTCCACGAGATGGACGACGAGATGCGTCGCGCCCGCCTGCTTCGCGAACTGGAAGTTTTCCTCCGTGAGGAGGCTGCGATACAATCCGAAGCCGAGCTTCATGGGCATCTTACCTGAAATCAGTTTCGAGGATCACCAGACGGCGATCGCCCCTGAAGCCGATCGCGAGCGGCGCAGCGCCGCCGCGCACGGGCGATTCAACTCTCAGTGTTGCTTCGGGACCGAGGTGCACCACCTGCGCCGCGCCGTTCACGCTGATCTGCAGATCGAGTGCATCGGCCGTCGGGTTCTGAATGAGTGTCGTCATCGTCGTGCGACCATCCGGTATACGCATCCACACCATGCCTTGGCCAGTGTGTGATCTCTTGTCGACGCTCACCGCACCGCACGTGGTGAACGTATACGGCCCGAACGGGCGGCGTCCCTTGCCAACGTACTGCATCGCCGGTTTCGTATTCCAGCCCGAGGTACCGCCCGCGAACCAGATGCCCTGCGTATCCACGCTCTGTGGAAACTTCGCCTTCAGCACTTCGGGGACGATCGGTTCCGTGTTGAGGAGCAACCCACTGTAGATGCCGGTGACCAGCCCGTGCTCGGACGCGTAGTTGCCCCACTCGATGCGCTCGGTGACGAGCTGCGTGGCTACGTGCGGCTGCGCATCGGCCATGTAGCGCACGAGGTTGCCGAGCATGCGGTCCGCCATCGGGTCGCGGCCTGTCCGATGCACGAGGTCGAAGCCTGACATCATCACGGAGCCACTACCGTCGAACAGCTCGGCGAGACCGATGCCTTCGAGCCCATGATCGTAGTTCGCGATCACCGAGGCGTTCCCGAGTGTCTTTGCATCGGTGAGCGCGAAGCCGTGCGTCACCGGATAGACCTGCGGAAAGCCGGGCTTCGTCTCGTTCCAGGCGGTGAAGTCGTCCCACAGGAACAGCCGGTCGCGATCGATGCCGCGCAGCGCCGGATGCGACGGCTGCTCAGGGTTGATCGACATCCCGTTGCGAAACGGTCGGTCGCCGGGAAACACGAGCGCATGATCGAGCTCGCTCCCCTTCACCTTCACGGGCGACGGCAGCCAACTTCCGTCGAACTTGTCGTCCTGATGCAGGATGAGCATGCGGCCGCCTGCCGCGATGAAGCTCTTCAGGGCCGCGACCTGGCTCGTGATCGGTCCGTGCCAGCTCCCTGCGCCGATGACGAGCAGGTCACGCACGGGAGTGAGCGAGCCCACATCGGTGACGGCGCGGGTCGTGACGCCGAGCGCCGCGAACGCCGCGCGTGATGTGCCGGAGGGATCGTACAGCGCGACTCGCCGCGCCAGCGTTCCAATCGCCGGCGCATCGTGCTGGGATATGAAAAGCGCGGTGTGGTTGTGCGACAGCGTATCGGTGCCGCGCGTGATCACGCCCGTGATCGTGTACGAACCGGTCGGCAGGTCCTTCGGAATCGTAATGGTCAGTCGCGTGCTCTTCGCGCCGTAATACGGCACGTTGGGGAGCGCGGATTGTCCGGTAACACGCGGCTTGCCTGTGCCATCGACAATGGCATAATGCAGCGAGATGCCCGAGATGTTCGCGCCGTGTTCGTCGTCGTTGACGACGTGCGCCACGGGATTGATGATGCTTCCCGCGTATACCTGCGGCGTCCACAGCTCCCAACTCAGCAGCACCGGCTGGTACGACACCGCGTACTGGACACCGAGCGGCTTCGGCTTCATGTCCGCGAAGGACTTGATGCCGTACCAGTTGTGAAAGAGGATCGTGAACGGCGTGAGCCCCGCGAGATTCGGATTCTGCTCGCGTGAGCGACGGAAGATCTCGATCGCTTGGCCGCCCATCCACGCCTGGTAGTCCAGCGCGCGCGACGATTGCTCGCTGTCGGGCGCATGCCCCGTCCAGTTCAACTGCGAGTCGGGCTGCTTGGTGTTCGACACGAGATTGAAT
>JALYYT010000070.1 GCA_030946285.1 Gemmatimonadota bacterium | reverse complement strand
AGCGACCATTACTGCGCAGTGGATTGCGCGACCAGTTCGAGACGACCAGTGACGTGCGAAGACCACTTCCTCCTGCAACGTGACGGTCATGGTTCGAGCGACGCGCCGTGGGTCCACGCCTGCGGCGAGGACGACGGGGGTCTTTCCCCATCCTCGCGTCCTACTCCTGCGACGTGACGGTCAGTGTTCGAGCGCCGCGCCGTGGGTCCACGCCTGCGGCGAGGACGACGGGAGGGTTCCGGCCTACGCCTTGGCGTGGGAACAGGGCGCCATGATCCCTACCTGATCAGAGAAACCGGCGTGACGATCAGGTCTAGATTGTGGTTGATCCGAACTCCGGCGATGCCGTTCAGCGGTGCGACCTTGCCGCTTATCGTGGTGATCGGGACGCCATTCACGTTCACGCTGGCGGCATTATCGCGCACCTGGATCTGTATTCCGTACAGCCCTTTTCCAGCGGCGTCCTGCTTCGGTATCGAAGGCTGCGCCGTCCAGTCGGTGATCGTGCGGGTGCTGCTTCCGTCCCGCACCTTGACCATGTACATGCCGTCGCCGCGGACGATGAAGTAGGTGTACTTCACCTTGGCGTCGCCGAGACTGGAGCCGCCGATGAAGACGCCGAACGCTTCCGGATGCGCGGGCGCTTTCAGCTGCTCGAAGGTCGCGGATACCGAGTACCGGTTCTTCGCGGTATCTCCAGGCGAGTACAGGATATGTGCCGGTCCGGTCTTCACTTCCCAGCGACCAGGCTCCTTTTCCGCGTAGGTAACTGCCGCCGCAGATGCACTCGCGTCGTCGAAAACGGCATGATAGCCACGCGGCAGACCTGCTTCGGATGCAGGTCGTGTCGTGTCCGGTTTCGTCGGAACAACCGTGAGCTTTCCGGCCACCGGCGGACTACTCGACTGCGCATTCTCACCCTTGCCACAAGCCGTTACACCCGCGGTAACGGCTGCAGCGATCAGTGCGGCCAGGGCGAACGTAAGGTGTCGCCGATGTGTCGAAAGCATTCCGTACTTCTCCGTTGCGTGTCAGTGAACGGTGCAGCCGCGAGTCGCACGGAAAGATATAGTGTCGTTTTGTGCGAAATACACTTGCGCGTTGTACATTTGTGCGCGATTCTTGCTTGGAATCACGTGGGCTGGTTCTTAACAACGTACCGGAGTAGAGAATGGCAACTAGGAAGACGTCCCGTAAGAGCTCGAGTCGTAGTGCCGGTTCTCGGACCGGCGCAAAGCGCGGATCGAAGTCGGCATCGAAGAGCACGCGCAAGTCGGCGGCGCGGAAGTCAGGCGCCCGCAAGACCGGCGCTCGGAAGAGCGCTGCCAAGAGCACTCGTAAGAGCACTCGTAAGAGCACTCGTAAGAGCACGCGTAAGAGCGCTTCGAAGAGCGCACGCAAGTCGAGTGGGCGGAAATCGAGCGCCCGCAAGTCCAGCGCCCGCAAGTCCAGCGGAACCAGGACGACCAGGCGCGCTCCAGCTCGCAAGAAGAGCGCTGCACGCAAGGTCGGCGCACGCAAGGCTGCCGCGCGGAAGACGGTGAGGAAGGCTCGCCGGAAAACAACGAGCACGGTAACGCGGATGAAGCGCGTCGCAACCGGCATCGCGGATCAGGGGATCCACCTCGGCGAAGTCGCCGCGGCGAAGGTGTCCGGGCTCGTACAGGAAGTAAAGGACCAGTTCTAGAGACTGGCGCTGGAGTCGCTCGAACCAACGGGCGACAGTAGCAGTTCGAAGGTTGTTCCGGGGTAGCTGGCTTCACAGTCGGCTATCACGGCGCCCTGGCTGGGGCGAGGTTCCGGGACCAGTCTCAGCCAGGCGCGCATCCTTCTCCCATTTCCCGTCCTGGGCGTCGCTGCCTTCAACGCGTTGCTGAACACTCGCACGCTCGGACCGTCGCCACAAATGAATTCGGTCGCAGTCGCGTCACATCCCATGACGCGCCTACGTCGATCCACTCAGGCGCGCGCTGATTCCCGGGTCATTGGAAGCGGCGCCTGCTCGTCGTAACGCGGTCCGCGAAGCTTGGAGACCAGGTGCGTGGTGTCTATGACAAACGACGACCCGGCACGGGATGCAGCGCCGGCGCTTACCATCCGGCTGAGCGCGAGGGCGATGGATTCCCGCGTTGCGCCTACCATCTCGCACAGCAGCCGATGGTGCGACGATTCCAGCTTGAGCATCGCATCGTCCACCATGAAACCGGTATCCTCGCTCAATCGGAGCAGCACCGAGACCAGGCGGTCCTCCACGTTCAGCGAGGCCAGTTCCTGCAGCCGTTCCAGCAACGTGGACCGCTCCGCCATTATCTGCCCGATGAGAGCGATGGCATGCGCCGGCTGCTCTCTCAGGAATGCGCGGAACTGTTCGCTTCCAAGGTGAAGCGTCTCGACCCCGTCCGCCGCCTTCGCGTCGGTTACATAGCAGCCGCGCGGAGCGAGGCCCTCGGCGCCGAAAGTCTCGCCCGGCATCGCGATTCCGCTCACGAAGCCACGGCCGGCCTTCATGGGACTTCGCAGCACCACGTGCCCGTGCAGCACGATGAAGATCCCGTCCGCGGCTGTACCGCTACGGTACACTTCGAACCCGGCTGGCCAGTGGGCTTTTGCGCCGAACTGAGTCGCTGCAATTCGCTCGCTGAGCGAAAGGCGAGGCGTACGGCGCACCGACGCTATGTCATCCATGACCTCATGGCGTTCGCAAGCTTCGCGCCGCCGAATCGAGCAGGCTGGCCGCCCGCATAAAGCGTTGGGAAAGATCGGCGATCTCGTGTACGGTAAGAACCCTGTCGCCGGCCTTGACCGCCTCGTTGATGCTCGGCAACCCTATGTTCGAGTAACCGTTGTCGTTGTCGGCCGCGTAGATGACGTTCCGGAACCACTTCCGCTTCGTCACCGGCAACCCCTCCGGACGTACGAATGCACGCTCCACCTGCATCAGGATCTCGTTTGCCTGCTTCCTCGCCGCCTCGGGCACCCCCTTCGCCAGCGCCGCATCGCGCGCCGCATTGAACGCCGCCGCTGAGTGTTCCATCGTCGTGATCGAAGAGTCGAGCGCCTGAAGCGAAACGTCAGACCAGTTTTGCGCGGCGATGTTCTTCGCCGCCTTGGAACTGAGGATGCGCATCGCCCGTGCATACTCCACGTAGTCGTACGGAATGATGTCGGCATCGGCGAGACGCATTATCGCGACCGCGCCGAGCTCGCCCATCTTCGCGTGATACAGGAAACCGGGATCGCCGTACTTCGCCGTCCAGTGATATGAATCGAACGCGGAATGGTACACGCCCATCGGTCCGCCGAATCCCCAGTCGGCTATCGGAATTCCAAGATGATTGTAGAAACCGGCGAAATCGGATCCGCCACCAGGATCGCCGATGGCCGGCTGCGCCGTGTCTGATTTCGCGTGCTCCATCTTGCGCCATGCATCATAGATCGAGCCGTTGCCTGTCGGACTCGCCACGACCTTCGTCACGTCACGGAAGAACGGCCTGAGCGAAGGAGATCCGCCTGCACCCAGCACGGGGCCGGTGGCCACTTCGTCGAAATTGAGGTAAGCGACGCCATCCTTCGACAGTCGATCAGCATCCTGTTCGACGAATTCCGTCGAACCCATCAGTCCCCACTCCTCGGCGTCCCACGAAGCGAATACGATCGTGCGTTTGGGACGATAGCCCTGCTTCACCAGATCGCTGATCGTGCGCGCTGTCTCGAGCACACTCACGGTTCCGCTGACGTTGTCGGCCGCTCCAGGTCCCCACGCGTCGCGGTGTCCGCCGATCATCACGAGCTGGTCCGGATATTCGCTTCCTCTGATAGTGCCGAGTACGTCCCAGATGTCCTTGTAGGGTTTGGTGGCCGCATCGGTCGTGACGACCACGCGCGCGCGCACGGGACCCGGCCCAACGTGATACCGGAATGGAAGCGCCCCCTGCCAGCCATCGGGAAGCTGCCCGCCGCGAATGTCGCGCAACAGTTCGGCAGCATTGCCATACGACGCAGGAATCACCGGTATTCGGGGGAGACTCGTCTGGTCCAGCGGTATCCGCTTCGCTCCCGGCAGACTCGGATAATCCGGAGTCGTGGGGTCACCGTTGTCGTTGAACACGCTTCCACGCTGCACCCCTGAAGCCGGACGCATCGGTCCCTCGGGATATACGTCTCCGCGCGTGAAACCATCGTCTGCGGGATCGCTGTAGATCACCAGCGCGACCGCGCCGTGCTTCTCCGCCTCGCGCGCCTTGATGCCGCGATACGACCGGCCGTATCGCGCGATCGCGATCCTGCCTTTCACCGAAATTCCCAGTGAATCGAGTGTTCTGTAGTCCTCGACCAGGCCGTAGTTGACGTAAACCACCTCTGCAGTCGCATCGCCAGCTGCGCCGTAGCCATTGAAGCTGAGGAGCTGCGGGTAGCTGGACGATGTCGTGTCTTCGGCGATCGACCCTTCCGAAAGATCCAGCTCCTTCGGGTTCGGCGAGATGCGGTACAGGTGCACGCTCGTCGGATGTGGCATGTAGATGCTGTACGTCCGGATTTCCGGAGTGATTCCGTATTTCCTCAATTCGCTCGCGAACAGATCACGGGTCCGCGCCTGCGCCGGAGTGCCGGCCATGTGCGGTTCCCTCGAGAACTCGCGTGACAGGGAGTCCGCATCACGTGGCGACGCAAGCGAAGCCGCCTTCACTTCCCGCGCGTGTTCCTTCTGCGCGTCCGTGGCCGTGAACCCCGTGATCGACTGTACGCCCTGGGCTGCCGCTACCGGCGCATACAGAACCGGGCACAGCATTGAAAGCGCGAGCGTCGTGGCGAGCGTCGTGGCGAGCGTCGTGGTGAGCGTTGTCGTGAACGTCGTGCGTGTGGCCTTTCTCATCAGGAATCTTCCAGTTCTTCGAGTGCGTGTCTGATTGCAGCGCGGAGCTCCCTCTCGGGGTCGTCCACGCCTGTGAGTGCGGCTGTGAGCTTGGAAAACTTGTCCTTCATCTCTGCTTCCACGAATCGCTCGGCGTCGTGAACGCCGAGTGTCATGAGGGAAGCGACCGCTAGATCGCGAAGAAGGACCAGCGTGTCGGGATCGAGCGCGGAGAGAGACTCCGGTATCACGGGCGGTGGCGCAGCCGGTTCCCTTCGCCGCTTCGGCGCTTCGAACATCGCGTTGAGCGGTGCGAGCTGAACCACGAACGAGCCGGCCGTGTGCTCTTCCCAGCTGGTGATCACGTTGCGTCGGCGCAGCGAAGGGAAAAGCGCCAGAATTGTATTACGGACTACGGCAACTCCGCCCTCGCTCCCCTTTCCGCGCCCGGTGATGATGAGCAGCTCGCCGGCGCGCTCGACCTGTTTGGCGCGTATCCAGCCGTCGGCACGTGCGCGTGCTTCGTCGCCGGTCGGCAGCCACTCCCGCAGGTTGAGCGTCCTCGATGGCCCGAACCGGATCTCATCGAAGGCCTTCTGGATGTGAGTGGGATATCCGCGTGCCATCTGCCTCAAGTTACAGCGCGAATGGGGTGCCCGCGAATACAAAGCTGCTCTGACCGACGGATACGTCACCCGTGCAGTGAAGCTGATGGCAACAGTGCTGTGTCTGGGGGCGTATGATGCGAAAAGAGGCACGTCTTCCGCCGCCGATACTTTCAATCAGCATCAATGCCTCGCTTCCCGCTCGCCGGACCGACTCAGGAAGGCTTCCGCCATCCGAATCGAGCACCTCACACGGTGCTCGTGCTCGGCGGTGGGGCGATGCGTGGAATGGCGCATGTCGGAGTAATACGCGCCCTTGTGGAATCGAGAATCGAGGTGGACGCGATCGTCGGGACCAGCATCGGAGCACTGGTTGGTGCGCGCTGGGCCATGGGCGCGAGCGTCGCGGAACTGGAAGCGGATGCAATGGGCGTTACCGAAGCAGCGGTACTCAAGCGCAATCTCAAGGCGTACATGATTGGCGGGGTGGCGCAGATGTCGGTGTATGATGGCGAGCATTACCGTGACCTCATCCAGCGCATTGTCGCGCCGGCGCGATTCTCGTCGCTCATGAAGCCGCTTCGTGTGAATGCGCTCTCCCTCCGGAACGGCGACGAGCGATGGTTCGGGCACGGCGTAGAACACTGTCTGAGTCTCGTGGACGCGATCTACGCGTCCGGCGCACTCCCGCTGATCTTTCCCCCTCTTGCGATGCCGGACGGAGATCTGCTCGTGGACGGCGGACTCAAGACCATGGTCGGTCTCGTGGAGGCGATCCGCTGGGGCGCTCGCCGTGTCATCGCCATCGATGTGAGCGAGACAATTGATACCGCCGACATCGCGTGGGAGAGACAGGGACTCGTCGGCCTCCACGGTCGCGTTGTGCAGATACTCGCCGAGCCGCAGCGCAATGCGATCCAGGGCGAGCGTGACCACGTTCCAACGCTACACATCCGGCCGTCGGTCAATCAGTGGCCGTCCTTCACTTTCACGGCGACGCGCGAGCTGATGCGCGTCGGCTACGAATCGGTGGTCGAGTCGCTGACATCACCCGTCGCTGCGGCGTTCCACGCTGCCGCTCGCCGCGGACCAGCCGTTGTGCGTCGCGGGCGCCGCAAGAAATAGCAGCTTCGAACAACCGTTCGAATACTTAGATGTGATCGAGCCGTATCCCTCGAGCCGCGGCGGCCGCCACGATTGCTTCGGATACTTCGGCCCGATTGACCAGACGCTTGAGCGGCACCACCGCCGAGCGACGGCCGGATCGGGCGATCCGCACCTCGGCGGAGCTCACGGTTATCGCGCCGATATCTGCCCATGGGACATCGAAGCGGCGGAGCTTGTTCAGCCGCATGCGCATCCCCTTGTCGCTGATCGTAAGGGCGCGCCCGAACTCTCGTCGTTCCATCATGAACGCAACCCCGGCGGTCAGTAGCCCTGCCAGAACGGTGACGACACCAAGCGCAAAATGCTTCTGGCCGTAAGTGAAGTGCGCTCGGTGAAGCCGGTGCAGCCCTTCGGCGACCCCTGCGAGGCCACCGAACACGCCCACGACGTTCACTCCCGTCGAAGCCGCCCTGCCCCGCAGCAGGTTCCGGGCGCCCATCACGATCGCCACCACCAGTGCACAACCGGCGACCGCATTCAGAACCACGAAGCTGTCCAGATCATTCCGGGCATACGAAGCCTGTGCCGCGCTCAGGAGCGTGATGGCGGTGATACCTTCCGTAACCAGTTCGACACGTTCGCGAGCGCGCATGCGCGCATCTTCGAGATGCACGACACGGTTGGTCGTTGCGGCTGTAGAATCTGGATGCGGGGACATCGAGCGGACCTCGGTTCGTTGCGGCACCCGAATCTATCTCCGGAGCTCGAGCGCCGTGCCGGGCGTGCTGCTTGCAACATGGAGTGCGGTTCCCGGGGCGATTGGTGTCCAGGGCGGCGGCATTGACATCCGGGGTAACAGAATGGCCGAGTCGTTCGATCTCGTCGTGATTGGCAGCGGTGCCGGTGGATCGAACCCGCTTTCGGCGTGCCGTGAAGCAGGGTGGCGCGTGGCGATCGTGGACGACGAGCCCTTCGGCGGGACTTGCGAGCTGAGAGGGTGCGACCCGAAGAAGGTGCTGGTCGGCGCGGCCGAAGTCGTTGACTGGCAGCGCCGCATGAACGGTTCAGGCGTCGGCGGCGACAGTCATGTGGACTGGCCTGGTCTCATTCGCTTCAAGAGAACATTCACCGATCCGGCGCCCGCTCGTCATCGTGCGGCATACGACAAGGCGGGGATCATCGCATACCGTGGAAGCGCGCGCTTTCACCGCGAAGACAGCATCACGATCGCGACCGACGACGGTCACGAAGTAGAGATCCACTCGAAGCACTTCGTCATCGCGAGCGGCGCAGAGCCAGCTCCGCTGGGCATCCCCGGCGAGGAGCACGTGTGCACGAGCACGGACTTTCTCTCGCTGGGTGAGATTCCCAGGCGCATCGCCTTCATTGGTGCAGGCTACATCTCGTTCGAGTTCGCTCATGTTGCGCTGCGTGCCGGCGCGCAGGTCACGGTACTCGGCCGCGCTACTCCGCTCGGCCATTTCGATCAGGACCTCGTCAGCAGGCTGGTTGCACACACGCGTAGCCTGGGCATTGATCTTCGAACGGATACCGAGGTCGTTTCAGTGGAGAGGATGGACGGCGCCTACCGCGTCCATGTGAAGAGCGACAGTGGCGAGAAATCCGTGGATGCGGATCTCGTCGTTCATGGCGCCGGGCGAGTGCCGCGCACAGGCAAGCTGGATCTCGCGAGCGCCCGAGTGGATACAGACAGTCATGGCGCTGTTGTCGTGAACGATTTTCTGCAGAGCAGCAGCAACCCGCGTGTATACGCGGCCGGTGATTGCAAATTTCGAAAGGGGTCTTTGCCGCTCACGCCGGTCGCATCACACGAAGGAATGATTGTCTCGTCCAATCTGTTGAACGGAAATTCGAAACGGCCCGACTATCGCGGTATTCCGAGTGTGGTCTTCACGGTGCCGCCTCTTGCCACCGTCGGCTTGACCGAAAAGGCCGCTCGCGAGGAGGGACTCGACGTGACGGTGAAGTGCGCGGAGACAACCACCTGGTTCTCCAACCGCCGTGTTCAGGAACCAGTCGCGATGCACAAGACGATAGTGGAGAACGGGACCGACCGAGTGATCGGGGCTCACCTGCTTGGTCCCGACGCACCGAACGTGATCAACATCTTCGCGCTCGCGGTGAAGCACGAGCTGAGCGCTACGGAGCTCAGGCACATGATCTACGCGTATCCGACGAGCACATCGGACGTGGTGCACATGCTCTGAGTCGCGAAACGCTTTGCGAGCGTCAGGTCAGTGGCGCGTGAGCGAGCGTGCGCCGCGAATATTCTTCGCCACCCTGTTCGCGCCGATCGGCGTGACCTTCCGCCTCGCGTTTACGGTTTTCGCAGGCCGCGTCGGGTGAATTACCCCAATCGCAGGACTCACGGCGCATCTGTTGCACTCAACGACATTCATGGCTCGCGTAATCATCATCGATCTGAACGGCACCTTGCTCGACCTGTCGGTACTGGACTCGCCGTTCACTGACATATTCGGCAAACCCGACGCACGCAAGCGCTGGTTCGGACTGGTTCAGGAGCTCTTTCTTACGTCGTCGATAGTCGGTGACTACAAGAATTTCGAGGAGTTGAGCGACGCAGCGCTCGAGATGACAGCGACGCAGTTCGGCGTACAACTGCGTTCGCCAGACAGAGACAGGATCCACAATGCATCCGCGGCCGTTCCAGCCTTCGGCGATGTGGCTTCGTCGCTTGCGCTACTCCATGACGCGGGGTTTACCCTCATCACGCTCACAAACTCCACCGCGAAAGCAGCACGCGCAAGAATCGAGCGTAACAAACTCGACGGCTACTTCGACAACGTGCTGTCAGTTGACGCCATCAGGTGCTACAAGCCTTCTGCAGCATCCTACTGGTACGCGGCCAGAGAGTTGGGGATAATGCCTGCAGATTGCCGCCTGGTCGCTGCACATGCGTGGGACATTGCCGGTGCGATGAAGGCCGGATGCAAGGCGGCCTTCATCGCTCGACCGGAGCAGGTTCTCAATCCGCTCCAGCCGATGCCGGACATCATTGCGTCAGATCTCGGATCAGTCGCGGATCAGATAATTCGGAACGGCGGCTGATACGCGGGCTCCGTCAGACGGCGTCGCTCAGGCTCGTGAAATCGAAGTCCTTTGCCTTCACCGCTGGAACCACGATCGGTCCACCGGCTTCCGTTCCCCCGATTCGCACGGGCACGCCGAGCGTTTCGACGTTGTTGAGCATGAATAACGGTGAATCG
Source organism: Gemmatimonadota bacterium (assembly GCA_030946285.1). Lineage (GTDB taxonomy): Bacteria > Gemmatimonadota > Gemmatimonadetes > Gemmatimonadales > Gemmatimonadaceae > Fen-1247. The sequence goes on along the minus strand of JALYYT010000070.1, from coordinate 4,376 downwards.
TTGAAGCGAAAGTTCTTGATCGAGCGGCTGATTTTTCCGTTCTCGATCAGGAAGGTGCCATCACGCGTAAGACCCGTGTAGAGAATAGTGCGCGGATCGACCTCTCTGAGATACCAGAGTCGGGTGACCAGCACACCGCGCTCGGTGGACCTGATCATGTCTTCCACTGAAGTGCTGCCGCCGGTCATCTTGAACGTGCTCGGTGATCCGGTAGCGATTGCGTTCTGCTTCTTCGCCCAGAAACGAGTGTAGTACAGATTCTTCAGCACGCCGTTCTCGATCCACACCTGCCGGCCGAGCGGAAGACCGTCGCCGTCGAACGGCTGGCCGCGGAGTGCCGGATCGGATGGATCGGAGATGATCGACACTCTGCTGTCCACAACCTTCATTCCGATCTTGTTGCCACCGCCCGTCTTCACGAACGGACTGCGCCCCTCATCGGCTTCACGGGCGCCGACATAGCCACCGATGAGTTGCACGATATCACCGACAGCCTGCGGCTCCATCACAACCGTGTAGCGACCTGGTTCGATCGCTACAGGTGATCGGGAAGCGAGCGCCTTCTCGATGGCGTGCTTGCCGAGTGCAGCGAAGTCGAGGTTCTTCCAGTCGTTCACTTCCGCGCCGGACCAGCCCGACCCGGTACCGTCGGAGCTGCGGACTGTTAGCGTGTAGTTGGCTGTCGTGAATGGATAGTATCCGAACAGCCCCTTGTTGTTGCCCATGGCTGCAGCGGAGGCGTGAACTTCCAGATAGCCCGCAGCCTTGAGATTGCCTGAAGCGCGAGCTGGATCGAGCGCCGTCATCGCGGCGCGCGCACGCTCGTCGGCACTGGCTTCGGCGGTGGATGCGAAGTATGCGTCGCTGGCTCCGTACTGCTGAGGGCCAAGCTCCGGCATCGCTTCCGGATCATCCGGAGCAAGCTTCGCCAGCGCCTCCGATTGCTCGACGGCGCGTCGCAGACCGTCATCGCTCAGATCGTTCGTCTGCACGGCCGCATGCTTCGGACCGTACGAGCTGATGACTACAACACTACTATCCTGAGCGCGTCCCGCGGTGGTCACCCGGTTGTCGGCGAAGCGCAGGTTCGTCATCGTGCCGTCGTTCACCTGCACGTTGATGGAATCGGCCTTCGACATCTTCACCGATCGCTCGATCAGCGATTGCGCATCGGATTTCGAGATCGGGGCGATGTCCATGTTCGAGAGGAGGGATCGCGGCCTGCGCATCTGTTCGCGCGACGTTTCGCTCATGCCTTCCTCCCCGTGTTGATCACGTTGATGTTGCGGAACCGGCTCGGTACACATCCGTGACTCACGGCGTTGACCTGGCCCGGTTGTCCCTTCCCGTCGAAGAACGCGCTTCCCATCATGTAGGATTTCCTGCCGCCGATCATGTCCATTGAATTCCAGAAGTCGGGTGTGCGCATCTGGTATGCGACGTCCTTGAGCATTCCAACTATCTTGCCGCCCTTGATCTCGTAGAACAGCTGCCCGCCGAACTGCGCGTTGTAGCGTTGCTGGTCAATCGAGAACGATCCGTCGCCCATGATCGCGATGCCACGATCGGTGGCTCCGATGAGATCGTCCCAGCCGATGTCCTTCTGACCCGGGAGAAGCGACACATTGGGCATGCGCTGGAACTGCACGTCGTTCCACGAATCTGCGTTGGAGCAGCCGTGTGAGCGCGTGGGACGCCCTTGCGAGTCGTACCACCACTTGAGCCAGTTCGCCTGTTCGCGCGTCGTCTGGTAGTCGTTGACGACACCGTTCTTGATGATGAGAAACTCTTCGGGCTTCACACCTTCGTCGTCGTAGCCGATTGTCGCGCATCCGCCGGGCTGCGATCGGTCTCCCTGAATGTTCATGAATTCGGGACCATAGCGGAGCTTGCCGAGCATCTTCTCGGGAGGCGACACGAAGCTCGTCCCCGCGTAGTTCGCTTCGTAGCCGAGCGCGCGATCCAGCTCAGTTGGATGCGCGATGGATTCGTGAATTGTGAGCCAGAGATGTGACGGATGGAGCACGAGATCATAGCGGCCTACATCGACCGGCTTCGCCGCCAGTTTCTGCGACGCTTCCTCGCCCCACTTCCGTGCGTTGTTCACGATGTCGGCCTCGAGCACGTACTCGTAGCCTCGGCCCATTGGCTGCACCGTATTGGAGCGATTCTGGAAGTCCGTCTGATCGGGTGAGATCGCCGTGATCTGCATCGGCACCCAGCTTCGCACGAGCGTCTGCGAGATGACGGAACCGTCGGTGGAAGCGAAGTGGCGGTGTTCCTTGACGAAGTACATGACACTGAACACGTAGCGGACGTTCTTCGCCTTCAGTGCTTCCGTGTTCGCGCGGATGAGCAGATCGGCTTTATCCTCGACCGGAATGTCCCATGGGTCCTTCGTGAATCCGTTGTTCCACGTGGCCTGAACCGCGGGAGTCGGCGCGAGTATCACAGGCCGATCCTGGGCGATCCGGTTCGCCTTCGCGATCGCGACGGCTTCGCGCGCGGCCGCGACGACTGCGTCCGAGGTGAGGTTGCGCGTGGCCGCAAATCCCCACGTTCCGTCCACCAGCGCACGAACACCGGCCCCCATCGAGTCAGTATCGACGACCTGGATGATCTGTTTTTCGCGAGTGATCACGAAGTTGTTCTGGTACCGCCCGATCCGAACGTCCGAGTAGCTCGCGCCGGCCGATTTCGCAGCACTGATCGCGTCCGCCATCAGCGCCTTGATGTTGTCATCCGTTGGAATGTCACGGAGTTTGGTCGAGCCGTGTCTGGACGCCGAGTAGAGGGCCGGTGACAGGCCGGGAATCTGATCGAGAGCAGCGAACGCACCGAGGGCCGTTCCGCTCTTCCGTATGAAGTCGCGCCGAGTGGTCATGTGTATCGAGAGAGGGGCATGAACAGAGACCTGAAGTCTGCTGTAATGAGTGGCCGGTGGGAAGAGGAAGGTTTACCGTGGACTCCGTCATCCTCCCGGAGGTCGTGGATCCACGACCGAAGGATTCGAAGTTGGCGCCACTCACGTCGTCATCCTCGCCGAAGGCGTGGATCCACGGCGCGTCGCTGTGGTTAGTAACCGTCGCGTTGCAGGAGTACCGTCAGGACGGGATGTCTCCCCGACCTCGTCATCCTCGCCGCAGGCGTGGATCCACGGCGCGTCGCTGTGGTTAGTAACCGTCGCGTCGCAGGAGTAGACGTATCAGCCTTGGGAGAGCGTGGTCTGTTGCGGCTCTCATGTTGATTCAGAGCGTGATCAGGACGACGAACTCTACTCCTGCAGCGTGACGGTCAGTATTGGATTGACGCGCCGTGGGTCCATGACGACAGTGCGGTCACCCCTTCACGCCGCCTGCCTCGAACGTCCGCTGGATCAGTACCTGCGCCTGCTTCTGGACCTCGTGCAGATGATCGACTCCATTGAAACTCTCAGCGTACAGCTTGTACACGTCCTCGGTTCCCGATGGCCGCACTGCGAACCACGTATTCGGCGTACTCACTTTCACTCCGCCTATCAGATTCCCGCCGCTCGGTGACTTCGTGATCACGCTCGTGATCTTCTCACCGGCGAGCTCGGTCGCTGTCACGTCCTTCGCGTCGAGCTTCGACAGCAACGCTTTCTGCTCGCGCGTCGCGGGCGAGTCTATCCGCTCGTATGCGGGGTCGCCGAACTCCTTCGTGAGATCCTGATACAGCTCGCCCGGATCGCGGTGCATCACTGCGGTCATCTCGGCGGCCAGCAGTCCGGCGATGATTCCATCCTTGTCGGTGGTCCACACGGTGCCATCGCGACGGAGGAACGATGCGCCGGCGCTTTCCTCGCCCGCGAATCCCACGGTGCCACCTATGAAACCATCCACGAACCACTTGAATCCCACGGGAGTCTCGACGAGTGGCCGTTTCAGGCGTGCTGTCACGCGGTCGATCATGCTGCTGCTCACGACAGTCTTTCCGACTCCCGCGCTCGGCGACCAGTCGGGACGGTGAGCGAAGAGGTAGGAGATCGCGACGGCGAGATAGTGGTTCGGGTTGAGCAGTCCGGTGCTCTTCGCCACGATTCCGTGCCTGTCGTGATCGGTGTCACACGCCCACGCAACGTCGTACTTGTCCTTGAGATGAATGAGCCGCTGCATCGCGTACGGTGACGAACAATCCATCCGGATCTTCCCGTCCCAGTCCACGGTCATGAACCGGAACGTCGGGTCCACCATTTCGCTCACCACATCTATCGAAATCCTGTACTTGTCGGCGATCATGGCCCAGTAGAAAACTCCGGCGCCTCCAAGGGGGTCGACGCCGAGTTTCAGGTTCGCACCGCGGATGGCATCGAAGTCGATGATCGCGCCCAGGTCGCCGATGTAGGCATCCATGTA
>JALYYT010000063.1 GCA_030946285.1 Gemmatimonadota bacterium | reverse complement strand
GTTCTGTACCCGGCGACGGAGGTGGTTCACGGTGTCGTTGGAGTTCCGATCGTCCTCGGTGCCATCGCCACGCACGTCGCGTCCGCTGTACTGGGAGCAGTCGTGGCCGCCGCTACTCTCTACGACTTTGCGAAGCTTCCTACTCGATCCCGCGCCCGCATGGTTGCTGTCGGCTACTCGGCGCTCATCGCAGTATGGAGCTGGCGACCGTTCCGGCTGGATCTGTCCGCCGATTCAATGGGACAGCAGTTCACTTCCGATCACCTCGTCCCGCTTCAGGCGCTTGCGTCGCGTGGCGATCTGTTCAGCGTCACGGACGTCGTCGCGCAGGGACTGCTCTTCGTCCCCCTTGGCGCGCTGCTCGCTGTATGGCCCGTGCGCACTCGGGGCCCGCTTCGGGGATTGTTGCCCGCGATGTATCTGGCCGCGCTGCTCGAAACGGGGAAAATTCCGATCGCGGAGCGGTTCATGGACGTGACACACATTCTGATTCAGTGCGCCGGAGCCGTGATCGGGTTTCTTCTGGTGCGCCGCGTAGGCTTCAGCGTGCGGGGCGGCCTGCTCGGCGCGCCCGACGCGACGCGTTAGCTCGGCCGGCTAATGCGACCCAGGCCTGACAAGCAGCCTGGCGCCGATTCTGACCTTGTCGTTCGGTAGCTGGTTCCACTGTCGAATCTGCGCTGGTGTAGCATCGTAACGAGACGCGATCGTGGATATCGCGTCGCCTCGCTGGACTACGTAGTACAGCGGTTGCTTCAGAAGGTCAGCGAGCTTCTGGCGAAGGATGCGATCCTGCGCTGCTGTCGCTCGTTGTTGGCGCTGCCGGGCCTCGACAAACGCCACAAGGGAGTCGAGCTCGCCGTCATGTCCTCTCGAGGCGGCATACCGCTCGACGCGGTTGCCGCGCTGCAGAACGATTCCATGCGCGGTGAGCGAATAGACGCGCTGCGTACCGACGGAGAGCGTGGTGTCGTTCGGAAACTCGCTGGTGAGAATCGCTGACGGAGCGTCCGCTCCTTCGAGCTTGTCTCGCGGCTCGAGACCAATGAAGATGATCCTCTGGTCGGTGGCGACGAGCAAACCGTTCGCCGCGCGATAGTAGTTAGAGGGACGCCGGCTGTACACCTTGGCTGTCCGATTCACCCGCTCGCCGTAATGCAGGAATCCGCTGTCCAGCTCCCGCCTTGCCGACGCCCAGGCGGCGTTCGGATCAACCTGTCGCATCAGGAAGAGATATCCCACGGCGGCCACGACCACGACCAGCGAAATGACGCCGATTATCAGGCGCTTTACGAACCGGACAGCGCGGTAGAGTCCCTCGTTCTGTTTCACGGTCTCGTTCGGGGCAAGCGGCGTTCCGGCGTCGTCTGGGGCATCGCCGGATGATAATGACCCTGCGGCGTCGGCAGCTCCCCCGGAACCGCACGACGACCGCCTCCCCCCTCCCCGGGAAACAGCTTTTCAGGCCGACTTGACCTAATTGGTCAGTCGGGGTACCTTATTACGTATAGCAGCAATGGCACTAACCAAATAAGTAAATGGCCGGATGGATCGGCAGGGATCTGGAGCGACTCCGAAAGCTCCGAGGCCTGCGCCGCGAAGACGTTGCCGCCCAGTTGTCGCTGTCGCCATCCACCATTCGCAACATAGAGCACGACGAACGGTACAACGTATCGCTCGATTTGTTGCGGCAGGTAGCGGAGGTGTTGGGCGCCTCGGTCCGGGTCTCTCTGGAGACACCGGAAAGCAGTGATGTGCAGCAAGCGACGGTTACGGAACCCGTCGCGACGGACATTACAGTCAATCGCCGCATCGTCACGAACGAGCGGTTCATTCGACTGGTGCGCGAGCGGTATCCGGACTGTCCTCTGACGAATTCACAGATAGGACGCAGGATGTGGCAGTTCGCTCACTCACGCGGAGCGGTGTTGATGAAGGGTCGCAAGCAGATTCGGCCCTCTCCGGCACCGTCGACGGCTACCTACAGGGTGCCGACGACGTCCGCGGAGTATTCGGTAAGAGAACGTGACATCGCGGCACTGGACGGTTTCGCAGACCGGCTGGGGCGAGCATTCAAGGATGACAAGGGACGCGTTCTGGTCCCGATTCGATAGATAGAGGTGCAGGTTTGGCTGATTCGACTGAAAGAAGGGAAGCACCACCACGGCTGATTTCAACGTGGGCGCGTGCCGTCAAGTCCGTGGGCCACTTCATTGCGGCGGGTGCGCTGCTGGTGGCTGGCGTAGTCTTCACGATGCAGCAGAAGTCTCCGACCCTGAAGCCTCCCGCTTCCGGCATCACTCTCGCCGGCGCGATGATCGAGGCACCCTCCTTCGCCCGCGAAGCGGCGCGAATCTCCGGCGTACTCAGCCACTACACCTCGGACAAACTGGCAGCCGACCGGATTGCCGGCGCCATAGTTGACGAGAGTAATCGTCGCAATCTGGATCCCGCCCTCCTGGTGGGCGTGCTGCTGACTGAAGACGCGACACTCGACACCACTGCTCGCAGCTTCGTCGGAGCCCGCGGCCTCATGCAGGTGATGCCGACCCACGCCGGAAAGTGGGGCTGCAACTCTTCCAATCTGTTCTCGATCGAGTCGAACATCTGTCACGGCGCAAGCATCCTCCAGGACAATGTGAAGAATTCGAGCAGCATGCGAACCGCGCTGCTCAGGTACAACGGCTGCGTTCACGGCAGCAACACTCCGGGATGCCATAACTATCCTGACAAGGTGATGCGCGCCGCAAACCGCACGACTGCCCAGATGCTCGCTCTCGCTGAGTAACCTTACGAGCAGTTGAAAATGAAAAGCCCGGTAAGTCCCAAGGACTCACCGGGCTTTTTCCTTTCCACGACTGCTACATCGCAGCTTTCGGCCGAGCGGTGGGCGGCAGGATTCCGTTCAGACGGAGATAGATCGCGGAGGCGCCATAGTGATCGGCCCAGTCGCCGGCGAGATCCATCATCGCTCCGGCGCGCGATATCGTTCTACCGCCAAAGAAGGGAACCATTTCGCCAAGGTGCGAATCGTCGGTGTTCGCGAGCGACGATCCGCAATATTCGAACGATTCCTTGATTCGCGCGATCAGAACGTCCTTGCTCGCAGTGGCGTCCAGCTTC
>JALYYT010000020.1 GCA_030946285.1 Gemmatimonadota bacterium | reverse complement strand
GCGTGTGCCCGAGAAGGGGAACCAGCAAGATATCGTCCGAGCCGTCCATGGCGCGAACCCCGTCGAATCCAAACCACCGTTCGCCGCCCCCGTCGCGCACGTCCCATCGAGGCTGATGCTTCCAATGAACTTCCCGATACCGCTCACGATCCTTGAGCGTCGACGGTCGCAGGGCCGCCTCGTATTCGGGACGAAACACGTGGACCTGAGCCTCCGGAAAATCGGGTAACCCCCCCGCGTGGTCGAGATCGAGATGCGTCGGAACGATGTGTCGAACGTCGGCGACATCGAAGCCCAGTCTCTCGACGTGCGCCAGGGCGGTACACGCGGGGTCGGTTCGGGGGCGAACGACGAATTCGAACAAGCGACCGAGTCGACCCCGGACATCGGCGAGATCGGCAGTGCCGAGCCCTGTATCGATCAATACGAGGCCATTTTTCGATTCAACGAGCAAGCAGTGACACACGAGCCGGCCCCGCGTTAATATCCCTCCCTCGCCGTTGACGAACCGCGCACTGATGGGACAAAGGGTGGCGGCAGAGATGTGATGGACGATCATGGCGGGTTCCTTGCTAGGTCGATCGAGGTGACGTTCATCTACGCGCGTCCGCGCGGCCACTTGGACCCGACTGACGTGACACCATGAGAGAGTCCGCGGATGCAGGGCAGTGACACCTCTGCCCGCGGGGCCGCGTCGCTGCGGTCGACTCTTTCTTTTACGCTCTGTACGCGGCCGATTGTCCGAACGTCCGAAGCCGAAGCCGATGAGGTCGGGCGCGACGGCGCCAAGGCCCGCAGTCTCATTTCCCGGTAGATAAAGCACCACCTCGGTTCGCCGTGGAGGAGCAGAATCGTTGGCGCGTCCTCAGCCCTTCGTCGAGGTGAGCGCATCCCGCAAGCCGTCCCCGACGTTCGCGCAATGGGGCGTGCAAGCGGGAACGGGCCGCTCAGAACGAGGTGAACATTTCGGAGAGATCGTTCGATGTCTTCGCCCCGTTCAAGAGCGGCACCTGGAAGATCGTCTGGAGGGTCCGGAACATGGATGAGTGCGTGAATTTCGTCTGGCTTGCGTAGTTCTTCTTCGCGAGCGGAGAGATGGCGATCATTCCAATCGGCCCGTCCGCCGCATCGGAGAACAAAGATTCATCGCCTTCGTCCCAGAGGAGGAAGATGACGCCGTTGTCTTTGTACGCAGCGGAGTCGAGGATCTTCGGAATCTCCGCCTTGAGCCAGTTGTCGCCGCTCTCGACCAGATCATCCACGATGAAGGGGCACGAGAAACTGACCTCGCCGTGCATGTCGTTGCAGAGGTTCGGAGTGATGAAGTTATAGCGAGCGACGGTGTTCGCCGTGAGATCGTGCGCGAATTCGGAGTACGGCCGGACGTGATCCTTGCAGTGCTGCGAATGCGGATCGTTCTTGTCCGTTACATCGTCAAAGAAAAGCTGCGGCGTGTGCTTCGGGTCGAAGCTGCCGGAGCTGGTCAGGGGACATCGGTCGCCGGGGGCGTCCTCGGCGTAGGCCTTCCAGGGGATGTTCTTGGCTTCGAGCTGGGCCGTCAGGTGATCCTTCGTCGCCCGGTGGTTGGCGGACGGTGGATCATCGCTCGAGATGCCGAGGCTGTCGCCTGCTTCGAGCCAGATGTAGTTCGGCTCGCTCGGGTGAACCCCCGGGGGCGTGGAGTACTGCTCGGCATGCGCCCCCATCGGGACAAGCGTGCGGTTGATGTAGCTCGCCGAGTCACCGGCATCTTTGATCGTCGCCCACGAGTGGTTCTCCATCATGATGACGAAGACCGTCTTGATGGCGCTCGGCGGCGTCGCGCTGAGCGCGGCCTGCGAGGCGGTCGCTCCGCCGTCGTCCGAGGAGCCGCAGGCCGTTACGGCCAAAGGGACCGAGAGAGACGCGAGGACGAACGCCTGTCGAAGAAAGGAACGCATGCCGACGTGGTTCGCAAGCGCCGTGCCTTTGGTAGTGAAGTGTAGACAACGGGCGATTCGCCCTCATTCCCGACGTTCTGACCTGTCAAGTCCAGGCCGGATCCGCTGGACGATCCAGCATGCACAGCATTTCGCTAGCGCAGGTTCTGACGCGATCGCTGATCCTATTCGCGGATTCGGCGAGGATGGGCAAGGTCACTCCCTCTTCGATCGCTTCAGCTGCGACGAGATCGTCGAATCTCGAGCTTCGCCTCACGGTTGAGGTGCTCGCGCTTCGTCGCCATCACGCTCGTCGACAACAGGCGCACCGAGGATCGTCCGTTGCTTCGCCCGGAATGTCGGAGCATTCGGTGGGCTGGCGCTCCTCTCCGTGTCCGATCGCCAAAGACGATGGTGGAGAACGCCAGTAAGGAACGCGAGGTCATCACAGTCGCGAGCATGCTGCTCAAGGTGGGCGCCAAGGGCTACGAGACTTTTCGGGGGCATGGCCCGCGGAAACACATCGAAATGTAGCTTCTCGTCGAGCCGCGGCCGCGGTTCCGCCGGCTCCGATGCGCCTCGGCGATCACGCTTCGAGTCGGCGGAAAGCTTCCGAAAGATCGGAACT
>JALYYT010000007.1 GCA_030946285.1 Gemmatimonadota bacterium | reverse complement strand
TCTTACGGCTCTCCGCGCATCCGCGTGAATTCGTCCACGAACAGACAGTGGTCCGACAAATGAATGCCATCACACTCGCGGCGCTGAGCCGCCCGTTCGTCTCCAAATCCTGGCTGATAGCTCTGCTCGGCGTCCCACTATTGCCCACACCCGCGGCGCAGACTCTGTACATGCCCCGCAACATGAAGGCTGCGGTGAGAAAGGGAACGCGGTCCATGGACGGACGACCCGGACCAAACTACTGGGAGAATCATGGGCGTTACTCGATCGCGGTGTCAGTATCGCCGCCCGATCGGACGGTACGCGGCTCCGAGCAGATCGCCTACTTCAACAACAGTCCCGACACACTCCGCAGCGTCGTCATCAAGCTGTTCCTGAATATTCACAAACCGGGGGCACCGCGCGCGGGCGGAGCATCGGCCGACTATCTCACCAGTGGCGTACACATTGATGCGTTCGTGGTGAATGGCCAGAACGCTCCGTGGTCGAGCGACGCCAACACGTTCACCTGGAAGCGGGTCGCTCTCCCTGCGCCACTCATGCCGCACGATTCGCTGCACCTCAAGTTCGACTGGCACTATGACGTGTCTCTCCAGAGCAATCGTGAGGGAATGATCGACTCGACCACGTACTATCTGGCCTATTTCTATCCGCGTGTGGCCGTGTACGACGACTACAATGGTTGGGACACGATGGACTTCACCGACCGGCAGGAGTTCTACAGCGACTTCAATGACTATGATGTCACCCTGACCGTTCCAGCGAATTACATCGTATGGGGGACAGGCACTCTCCTCAACGCGTCCGACGTTCTGCAGCCGGCCAGTCTCCAACGTTACAACGAATCGCTGACCTCGGATCAGGTGATCCATGTAGCGACGAAGCCGGAGCTCGCTGCGCACCAGGTAACCGCGCAGAAGTCGTCGAACACATGGCACTTCAGCACCTCGAACATCCCCGACGTCACCTTCGCCGTGAGCGATCACTATGACTGGGACGCCGCGAGCGTGGTCGTTGATGACGCGACGCACCGAAGAGCGAGTGTCCAGGCTGCGTTCAATGACACGGCGGTCGACTATCACCATATGGTGGGCTTCGCGCGCCACGCACTGGACTGGCTGTCGCGCAACTGGCCCGGCGTCCCCTACCCGTACGAGAAGTCCACGATCGTTCAGGGTTTCGCCGACATGGAATACCCCATGATGGTGAACGATGCGAGCACCCCGGATACGGTCTTCTCGCGATTCGTCGTCGAGCACGAGATAGCACATACCTACTTCCCGTTCTACATGGGAACGAACGAGACCCGCTACGCCTTCATGGACGAGGGCTGGGCAACGACTTTCGAGAACCTGATCGGTCAGGCCGATCTCGGCCCCGAGCGTGCTTCGACGTTCTACCAGCAGTTCAGGGTGACACGCTGGATCAACGATCCATCTTCGCTGGAAGATCTCCCGATCATCACCCCGTCCGACGTGCTCGGTGGTGTGGCTTATGGAAACAACGCGTATGGCAAGCCGTCGCTCGGCTATCTCGCCGTCAAGGATCTTCTGGGCGATGCCACTTTCAGGAAGACACTGCATGCCTACATGGATCGCTGGCACGGCAAGCATCCGACACCATGGGACTTCTTCAACACGTTCAACGACGTGTCCGGCCAGAACCTCGACTGGTTCTGGAACAACTGGTACTTCAGCAACAACTACATCGATCTCGCCGTGAACAGCGTCACGAAATCTGCGAATGGATATTCGCTCGTGATCGGCAACATCGGCGGCATGGATGCACCAGTGACCGTAAATGTCCAGTACGGCGACGGCACGACGGAGACGATTCACGAGACGCCGGCGATTTGGAAGTCCAACGAGCAGCAGGCAACCGTGGCCATCGCGACAAAGAAGGTCATTCGATCGTTGAACCTGGACGGCGGCATCTGGATGGACGCCGACACCACGAACAATCACTGGACCGCTCGTTAGTGCGCTCCAGGTGATGTCGGACGACGTTCGAGGCAACCCTTTCTTCGCACAAAGCGAGCTGCCGTTTCAGGCCCCGCCCTTCGATCGCATCAGGGAGGAGGACTTCTTGCCGGCCATCGAGGAAGGGATGCGACGTCAGCTCGCCGAGGTATCGGCGATCTCTGATAATCCGGAGCCGGCGACCTTCGAGAACACACTCGTCGCACTCGAGCGTTCGGGCGATCTGCTGAACCGGGTCATGCCGGTGTTCAATGCCATGACTGGCGCCAACACGAGCGCGCAGCTGCAGCAGGTGCAGGAAGAGGTTGCACCGCGACTCGCCGCGCACGAGGATTCAATCTATCTCGATCCCGGACTCTTCAAACGCGTCGAGATTGTCCACGAACAGCGCGATGCGCTGGGACTGGACGCCGAATCACGCCATCTCGTACAGTGGTACTACGACCAGTTTGTGCACGCCGGCGCGCGCCTGCCCGAAAGCGACAAGGCGGTTCTCCGTGATCTGAACATGGAGGAGTCGTCGCTCAGCACCGCATTCGCGAACCGGCTTCTCGCCGCCTCGAAAGCTGGCGGCCTCATCGTGCGAAACCGTGACGAGCTGCAGGGAATGACCGACGGCGAGCTGGCCTCGGCAGCGTTGATCGCTAAGGAGCGCGGGCTCGAGGATGCATGGGTGCTCCCGCTGCACAACACCACGCAGCAGCCTGCACTCACCGCTCTTGAGGATCGTAGCATACGTGAGCGTCTGTTCGAATCATCGGTCACTCGGACCGAGCGCGGAGATGTGAACGACACACGCGCGATAGTGTCGCGGCTCGCGCAGATCAGGGCGACGCGTGCGCAACTCCTCGGATTTGCCAGCTTTGCAGCGCTCACCCTGCAGGATCAGATGGCACGCGCGCCTGAGACCGCACTCGATTTCGTACGGCATCTCGTGCCCGCGGCAACTGCCAATGCACGCGCGGAAGCCGGTGAGATCCGGAAGCTCGTCGCAGATGAAGGCAATGCTTTCGAGCTCGAACCGTGGGACTGGGATTTCTATGCCGAACGCGTTCGTCGGGCGCGCTACGAGCTTGATGAAGAAAGCGTCAAGGCATACTTCGAGGCAGGCAACGTTCTCGAGAAGGGAGTGTTCCACGCCGCAACACGGCTGTACGGAATAGAATTCCTGGAGCGACACGACATCCCCGTGTACCACCCGGATGTTCGCGTCTTCGAGATTACCGACTCGGATGGCTCACCGCTCGCGCTCTTCTACTGCGATCTTTTCTCCCGCGACAACAAGATCGGCGGCGCATGGATGGACAGCCTCGTCACACAGTCTCACCTGCTGGGCACGAAGCCAGTCATCTACAACGTCGCCAACTTCTCGCGACCGGCGCCGGGTCAGCCTGCCCTGCTGAGCGTCGACGATGTCACGACCCTGTTTCACGAGTTCGGTCATACGCTGCACGGCCTGTTCGCCGATCAGATTTATCCGAGCCTCTCAGGCACCAGCGTCGCACGCGACTTCGTGGAGCTACCGTCCCAGTTCAACGAACACTGGGCAACAGAACCCTCGGTCTTCGCGAACTATGCCAGGCATCACGCGACAGGCGAACCGCTACCACAGGAAATCGCCGAGAGGATCCGGCGCGCCGAGAAATTCAACCAGGGATACAGACTCACCGAGGTCCTCGCGGCCGCTCTGCTCGATCTCTCGTGGCACACGTTGCCCGCGGATGCGCCGCTTCTGGACGTGGACACGTTCGAAGCAGTCTCGCTTGCGAACAACCACGTGGCGCTCCGTACCGTTCCACCAAGATATCGGTCGACCTACTTCATGCACATCTGGGCGAATGGGTACGCAGCCGGTTACTACGCGTATCTCTGGGCGGAGATGCTCGACGCCGATGCCTACGAATGGTTCAAGGAGAACGGCGGACTCACCCGGACGAACGGTGACTGGTTCCGGAAAACCGTTCTCTCACGCGGCAATACCGCTGATTTCGCAACGATGTACCGCGAGTTCCGCGGAAGGGATCCGCGCATCGAGCCCATGCTCGAAGGAAGAGGGCTGCTCAGCGGTATCTAATACGCCCGCTGAGCAGTCCGGTGCGTTTCGCGTCTAGTGAAGCCGCCAGATATTCAACGTCCCGCTCGTGCTGTGACTGTTCGAGTTGCCTTCAGGAAGTGCGATACGTCCGTCAACTATTATCGGACTGTTCCAGTGACCGCCGCCTGCGTCGAGAGTCGCGATCTGCTGGCCAGTGCTGGGTTGATAGACCACGAGCCCGCCTTTCGGATTGTACACATACAGCAATCCGCCCGAGTACACGGGACTCGTACCAGGAGTCCCGTTCTGCCATACCGACTGCAACTTCCCACCGGATAGGCTCCAGGCTGCGGTTCCACTTCCAGAGGCCACGAACATCATCGTCGCTCCTCCGGTGTGCAGCACCGCTGGCGCAGTGAACAGACGTGCGTGGCCCGGAGTTTCGACATTCTGCAGTTCGCCTCCCTTGTGCGGCACGGCACCATTCAGAACGGTCCCGTTCAGCAGGCGGATCGTGCCGTCCTTGCCACCCTGCGCAACGTAGCCGCCGCCGAGCCGTGCCGGTGACGTCGATCCTACGTCTGCATCTGTGGCGTTGAGCTGGTCAGTGTTGGACGGCGTGTAGTTACCGACGATGGCGGTGGCTGTGGGGTTTAGTTCGATAGTGGCGTCTCCCCAGTTCGTCTTTCCATCCCACTTTCCGTTGCCCGTCGCCACGAAGATGTTGCCCGTCGCAGTGTCTATGACAGCTCCCGCCCGGCCCCAGATCGCGGATTGGGTTTCCGGGCACGACTTGGGATCGAGCAGCATCAGTTGATCGCTGCAGAGCGAATTCCAGACGTGCAGCAGCTTGCCGGACGCGGCATCCAGGATCGCCACGTGTCCCTGGTATGGCGGTGCATCTCCGATGTAGCCCCCCGTCACGGCGACAATGTTCCCGTTGTGATAGTTGAGCGCCGACGCGATCTTCTCGAACGTCGGCAGCTTCGTTATCGAAGTGCTCCACTGCACGCGCCCGTCGGCGACGGCCAGCTTCTGGATCTGACCGTCAGGCGACGCCGCATAGATGTACTGGCGATCCGGATCCGCGACTGGCGTCGAGGTGGTTATCTGGCGTGACCCCGCCACGCCGCTGTAGCTGGAAGGCGTGTACTCCCACAGCACCTTGCCGCTGTCCGCGTCTATCGCCAGTGTCTTGCCATACGTAGTCGTCACGAAGAACGCATCGTGCTTCGCTCCACCGATCGTCGCGCCGTGCAGGTAAATGGGCGACGCATCAACAGTCCCGTCGATCGCGATCTGCTGCTTCACCATCGTGCCGACGTTCGCGGCAGTGATTCCGGTGGATGCCGTGTTCGCGTTGGAGCGCCCTGCATCCCACCCGAACCGCCCCCAATCCTGTGAAGTGGCGGCCGGCATTGCTGTGACGGAATCAGCGGAGCTGAATGTGCCGGGAGCCGGCTTTGCTCCGCTGCTGTTCGTCGGAGTACCATTGCATGCGGCCAGGATCAGTGAGCATACTGCTGGAAGGTAGGACATGACGCCTCTGAGGTTTGATGCTTCAATCTTAATTCGCACCGGCCCTCGCGGATGTTGTCAGCATTTCACCCCGATCGGCCCGCATGGTCGTGCCGGTGGCGATTCTGTGGTGCCGATCCCTGCCGATCGCTACCAGTTCATTTCCATCTTCACGCCGAGCCAGTCCCGTACCATCGCCGCCACACGCTCAGCGGCTGGCGGATCGAGATTCGCGAGGACGATCAGGTCGTAACCGCCGGGGAGATCTCCTTCTACGTCAGCATTCATTCCACCTGATCCACCCGCGACTCCCACTCCGGCGGGCGGACCGGGCGCGATCCTGTGCGTGCGCAACGCCTGGACGACTCCCGTCAGCAACGCTGCCAGCTTTCGCGAAGTGGCCGTTACGCCGGCTCGTCCCATATGATTCACATCAGTCGCCCAGCACGGGTTCGTATTCGGTGATGACGGCCGGCTTGAGGTGTGCCTCGCGAGCCAGCACACGTGCGCAGGTATTCCAGCGGAGAATCGAATCGTCGTTCTCCGCAGGCCGCAGTTGCTCGGCCTTCTCGTACCACGTCATGGCTTCCCGGAACGCTTCGTACGCCATCGTTCCACTTCCCATGCCGGTGCGCGCAAGGAGCTGCTGGCCATGACGCTCGGCAGCGATTCCGGTGTAGTACGCGCGCTGATATGGATCGGTGACACGCGTGAGCGTTTCCTTTACGTCACTCATCACACGCGCGGAGCCGTGCACGAGCTGGTCCGTCAACGACAGAACGAGCATCACCAGGACCTGCTGGTTGTCCGGATCGATCGCCAGGACGTCGCGGCATATGCTCTCGGCTGCCCACGACTGGTTCAGCAGACGATAACGCTCCGCCTTCTTTATCGCGCGCGGAATGGCACCGTGCGATATCGGCTTCAGCTCGAATTGCTCACTCATGATTCCACCCCCGATGTTTTTCCGCGCCTGAAAAGATTCACGAGCCGGTGGAGCGGATCGTATTGACTGTCCACGACTCTTTCCTTCAACGGAATGATCGCGTTGTCAGTGATCCTGATGCTCTCCGGACATACTTTCGTGCAGCATTTCGTGATGTTGCAATAACCTATGTTGTGCTCTTCCTTCAGATCCGTCGTTCGGTCCAGCGTGTCGAGCGGATGCATCTCGAGCTGCGCCGCATGAACCAGCAGACGCGGTCCCACGAATTCGTCGTGCAGATGATGGTCGCGCAACACATGGCACACGTCCTGGCACAGAAAGCACTCGATGCACTTCCGGAACTCCTGCACACGATCCACGTCGGACTGCGCCATTCTCCACGTGCCATCCGGTGCATCGGGTGCGCGCGGCGTGAACTTCCTGATGCGTTTCTTCTGCCGGAAATTGGACGACACGTCGGTGACGAGATCACGCAGCAGCGGAAACGCGCGCATCGGCTCCACGGTCACGGGCTCGTTCAGATCCAGCTCGCTGAGACGCGTCATGCACATGAGTCGCGGCATCCCATTTATCTCCGCCGAGCACGAGCCGCACTTCCCGGCCTTGCAGTTCCACCGGACTGCCAGATCGTTCGCCGTTTCCGACTGTATCTGGTGAATCGCGTCGAGAACCACCATACCATCCGATACTGACGTCTGGTACTCCTCGAGCTTCCCCGACTTCGCATCCCCACGCCATACCCTGAAGCGTCCCGTATGCGTGCTCGAGCCGGCGCTCTGGTTGCTGCGCTCGGCTGCACGGGCACCGCTTCCGGCGACGTCACCGGCTATTGACGCATTGGCCATCACTTCTGCTCCTCGATTATCTGCTTGAGATCATCGCGAATTTCTGGCAGAGTCACCCGACTCACGTTCATTGCACCACCCTGATCGCGGCTGACGACGATGCTGAAGTGCGCGTACGCCGGATCCTTTTCCGGATAGTCGTCACGGAAGTGGCCGCCACGGCTTTCCTTCCGCTCCAGCGCCGATCGAGTGATCGCCTCCGAGATCGTGAGGAGATTCGACAGGTCCAGCGCCGTATGCCAGCCCGGATTGAACTCCCGGTTGCCTTCGACCGATACACGCGCCGCACGCTCTCGCAATGTTGCAAGTTCGTCGAGCGCCTTCTGCATGTCACCCTCCTGCCGCACGATTCCCACCAGATCCTGCATCATCGCCTGCAGATCGTGTTGCACCTGATACGGCCCTTCAACCTGCTCGCCGGTGCGTCCGAACGGTTCAAGTGCGTAACTGGCAATCGCGTCCACGGAATCCGGCGGCGGAATCGTCGCCGGATGTTGCTTCGCGAATTCCGCGGCGTGCCCGCCGGCCCGCTTCCCGAATACCAGGAGATCGGACAACGAGTTCCCGCCGAGCCTGTTCGCGCCGTGCAGCCCGGCGGCGCATTCACCCGCGGCGAAGAGACCGGGTACCGTGGTCATCTGCGTATCGCCGTCCACGTGAATCCCGCCCATGGCGTAGTGCGTGGTTGGCCCGACTTCCATCGGCTCCTTTGTGATGTCGATGTCAGCCAGTTGCTTGAACTGATGGTACATGCTCGGAAGCTTCCGCT
Source organism: Gemmatimonadota bacterium (assembly GCA_030946285.1). GTDB lineage: Bacteria > Gemmatimonadota > Gemmatimonadetes > Gemmatimonadales > Gemmatimonadaceae > Fen-1247. The sequence goes on along the minus strand of JALYYT010000007.1, from coordinate 6,331 downwards.
TGATGTGCTGCTCCGCGTCCGGGAGCTTGGACCGGATCCACGAAATGTCCAGGAAGACACCGCCGTGCGGACTGCCACGCCCCTCACGGACCTCGCGCATGATGCACCGCGCCACATGATCCCGGGTCAGCAGCTCGGGCGGTCTCCGGGCACTCTTGTCACCCTGCGTGTAGCGCCATCCCTCTTCCTCGTTGTCCGCGGTCTGACTCCGGTAGTTCTCCGGAATGTCATCGAACATGAAGCGACGGCCCTGATTGTTGACGAGGATCCCCCCCTCGCCACGCACGCCTTCAGTTACCAGTATTCCCCGCACGCTCGGCGGCCACACCATGCCAGTGGGGTGAAACTGCACGAACTCCATGTCCTGCAACGCGGCTCCAGCATTGTAGGCGAGCGACTGCCCGTCACCGGTGTATTCCCAGCTGTTGCTCGTTATCCTGTAAGCGCGTCCAGTGCCGCCAGTCGCGAGCACAACTGCGCCCGCTGCGAAGAGCTTGAATCGTCCGCGCTCCCGGTCGTATGCCAGCGCTCCCGTAACGCGCTCGTCATCACGCAACAGCGACACCACCGTGCACTCCATGCTCACGTCGACTTTCTGATGGATCGCGTGATCCTGCAGCGTGCGGATTATCTCGAGCCCCGTGCGATCGCCGACATGCGCCAGTCGCGGATACTTGTGCCCACCGAAATTGCGCTGCAGTATGCGCCCGTCCGGCGTACGGTCGAAAACCGCGCCCCACGCTTCGAGCTCGTTGACACGCGCCGGCGCCTCCTTGGCATGCAGCTCCGCCATCCGCCAGTTGTTCAGATACTGGCCGCCGCGCATAGTGTCCGCAAAGTGCACCTCCCAGTTGTCCCGCTCATCAGTATTCGCGAGCGCCGCCGCGACTCCTCCCTCCGCCATCACCGTGTGCGCCTTGCCAAGCAGCGACTTGCAGACGAGTCCGACCGTCGCGCCGGAGCTCGCTGCCTCGATCGCGGCGCGCAATCCCGCTCCGCCCGCACCGATCACCAGTACGTCATACGAATGCGTCTCGTACTCTGGCATCTAGAAGAGCCTCACGTCGTGCCAGATTCCCATGGAGCACAGTCGCACGTACAGATCGGTGAATGCCACGCCGAACAAACTGATCCACGCCCAGCGCATGTGGCCGCGGTTGAGGCAGCTCACGCAGTCATAGCACTTCTTCCGCACCGGTCTTCCCGACATGCGATCCAGATAACCGCCCACCAGATGGCGCAACGAGTGACATCCGAGCGTGTATCCGCCGAGCAGGATCACATTCATCGAGAGCACGAGCGTACCGACTCCGACGCCGAAGCGAGTGATACCCGTCGCCGGATCGGTGAACCACATTGCGTCGTATGCATCGTGCGCAAGTATCACGAGGAACACGAGCGCGAAGTAGAGGAAGTAGCGGTGCACGTTCTGCAGAATCAGCGGAAAGCGCCGCTCTCCGATGTAACTCGACCGTGGCTCACCTACGGCGCAGTTCGTCGGATCAGCCCAGAACGCCTTGTAGTACGCGCCGCGATAGTAGTAGCACGTCAGACGGAACCCAGCCGGAAACGGCAGGATCAGCAAGGCTGGCGTGAATGGCAGGAACCCTGGAACCCACGACGGACGCGTGCCTTGTATGAGCGCGTGCGGTGAGTTTGCGAACAGCAGCGGTGAATAGAACGGCGACAGATACGGGCCGAACTCGTAATGAGCGTTCTGCAACGCCGCCCATGTCGCGTACACCAGGAACGAGCTCAGGATGATGAAAACCGTGAGCGGTTGTATCCACCACCTGTCGCGCCGCATTGTTTCGCCCCACCCGCGGCGCGTCAGTTGAATCACTTCAGACGCCATGCAGCGCTCTCCGTGAAAGGCTCTAACGCACGGAGAAACTACAGTTGGGGTCGGAACGTGGATAGAGGACCGTCACGCTAACATCTCCTCACGCGTCCACGACCAGCGCCCCTTCTCCGCGCGTTGCGTCGGCGACCGCGGAACGCAGCGCTTCCATGTTGCCGCGCGGCACGCGTACCCTGTACTGCACGGCGACCGCGTATTCCTCTGCGACGATTTCGGCGTCGAGCGCAGCGATCGCCTGCTGGACCATGCTGATACTGGTATAACCGATCGTCACCGTCGCCTCCACCAGATCCACCCGTTGCACTACCGGAAGGTTTTCCAGTGCCAGCTGAACCGTTCCGCCGTACGCCTTCACCAGCCCTCCCGTGCCAAGCCTGGTGCCACCGTAGTACCGGGTCACGACGGCGGCGATCTCACCGACGCCGCTATGTAGCAACACGGTGAGCATCGGGCGTCCAGCCGTTCCGTGCGGCTCGCCCGCATCACTCATGCCTACCAGATTCGTGCTTCCGGCAGGGCCGGCGACGTATGCCCAGCAGCTGTGCGTGGCATCAGCGAACTCGGCGTTCAGTTCCCGGACCAGCGACTGGGCCTCCGCCGCTGTTTCTGTGCGCGAAATCGTGCAGATGAACCGGCTGCGATCGATGGTCTGCTCCACCCGGTGCCGGCCGGCCGGTACCGCGTATCGGGTCATCTCCGCCATCCGACCAATCTGACCGATCCGCGGATGCCACGATACTGCCCGAGGCGCCCAATACCACCTGGAAAACCAACGCGCCCGGGGAAGTGACCAACGGGCGTCGCCCATTCACGACTGTATTTCTGGTGATACTATTGATATCGTCGGAAGCAGCCTTGGAAGTACGCTTTACCGGTGGGCGGCCGATGTCCGCCCGAGGAGGATGGCCAATTGACTCACTCACGTATCCGCGGCATCTCATCATTCATGGCCGCCGGTGCAGTTGCCGCGTGCGCCAGTGCCGGAGTGGCGAAAGCGCAAACAGTGAATGCACCCGCCGTCAACTCACCCAGCGAGATCGCGGCGATCGCCAAGGCAAGAACTGACAGCGCGCGTTATCCATACACGGCGGCCGATGTCAGATTCATGACGGGAATGATCGCCCATCACGCACAGGCGATTCTCATGTCCAGCTGGGCCCCGACTCACGGTGCGAGCCCCTCCGTGCAGACCCTCGCGGCCCGTATCACCAACGCCCAACACGACGAGATAGCAACCATGCAGCAGTGGCTGCGCGATCGCCGGCAGCCAGTGCCCGACGGCCACCCGGGCATGAGCATGGACATGGAAGGTATGGACATGGGCGGTGCAGCACATCCGGCACTGATGCCCGGCATGCTCACAGACGCGCAGTTGAAGGAACTCGATGCGGCGCGCGGTCCCGCGTTCGACCGGCTATTCCTCACCGGCATGATTCAGCACCACAGTGGGGCCGTCTCCATGGTCAAGCAGCTGTTCGATACCTACGGCGCGGCGCAGGACGAGTTGATTTTCAAGTTCGCTTCAGACGTCAACGTCGATCAGACCACCGAGATCGCGCGGATGAAGCGACTGCTTGTTGCACAGATGTTCGAGAACGTTTCTCCATGACCCAACCACCTTCCACTACCGGAATGCCCTACCCAACGCCATCAGAGGAATCACCGATGAAAGTGGTACGCAACACCCTCCGCGCGAGAACGAAATCCGCTATCTCGACGCTGTTGAAGTTATCAGTTGTCGCCGGGCTATCGGCGGCGTCCGCCGGCGCACAGATGGGAAGCTCGAGCAACATGGCTCCAGGCACTCCCTCACCGGATCCACGCGTGGGATTGAAGGCCGGTACATCGGACGCGGGTTCCGCTGCATGGAATCTGAAGCTCATGTCCGCCACGGCTCCTTCCACAAAGTTCGTTAACGGGACTAATTCCGATCTCGCATTCCTCGGGCCCTACGCGATTCAGGGGAGCTACAACGGATACCAGGTCTGGAATGTCTCCAATCCGACCAACGTAACTCTCGAAACCGCGTACTTCTGCCCGGCTTCGCAGAGCGACGTTTCCGTCTACAAGAACCTGCTCGTGGTTTCAGGTGAGGGTCTCACCGGCCGCCTCGACTGCGGCGCAGAAGGTGTCAAGGACACCGTCAGCAAGGACAGACTGCGCGGCGTTCGAATATTCGACATAAGCGATATCAAGAATCCCAAGTATGTCGCGAACGTCCAGACGTGCCGCGGATCGCACACCCACACACTGCTCGTCGATCCGAAGGACAAGAACAACGTCTACGTCTACATCTCGGGATCTGCCGGAGTACGCTCGCCCAATGAGCTGTCCGGCTGCTCCAAAGTCACTCCGGACAAGGATCCCAACTCGGCCCTGTTCAGGATCGAGGTGATCAAGGTGCCGCTCGCGCATCCCGACCAGGCCGCGATCGTGAGCTCGCCGCGCATCTTCAGTGACCTCGTCGCGCCTCCGAAGCATGGTGCATCGGTCGCCGACAAGGCCGAGATCGAAACCGCACGCAGCAAGGGCGCCTTTGTCGTTGACATCATGGGCGAGCAGATGGTCGCTCCGAACAGCTTTGTCAATCACATGCTCGACAGCCTGGTAAAGGCGCGTAACGGAACCGGTGCTCCGACCGCCGCCGACAGCGCAATGCTTCGCGAAGCTCTGCCAGCCATGATCGCTCGCATGATCGGGCCGGCCGCAAACGGCAACGGTCCCAAGCCGGGCCCGACGCAATGCCACGACATCACCGTATATCCGGCAATCGGTCTTGCCGGCGGCGCGTGCGAGGGCTATGGACTCCTCATCAACATCAAGGATCCCGAACACCCGGTGCGCCTCGATGCCGTAGCTGATTCCAACTTCTCCTACTGGCACTCGGCGACCTTCAACAACGATGGCACCAAGGTCCTGTTTTCGGATGAATGGGGCGGCGGCGGACAGCCCAAGTGCCGCGCCACCGATCCGCGCGACTGGGGAGCCGACGCAATCTTCGACATCGTGAACGACAAGCTCGTCTTCAAGAGCTACTACAAGCTTCCGGCCCCTCAGACTGCACAGGAAAACTGCGTAGCGCACAACGGCTCGCTCATTCCGATTCCCGGGCGCGACGTGATGGTGCAGGCGTGGTATCAGGGCGGCGTATCGGTGTTCGACTGGACCGATGCGTCACATCCAGTCGAGATCGCCTTCTTCGATCGCGGTCCCATGGACTCCACTCGCATGGTACTCGGCGGCTACTGGTCGGCCTACTGGTACAACGGCAAGATCGTCGGTTCCGAGATCGAGCGGGGACTCGATGTGTTCGAGCTCGCGCCGAGTGCGTATCTCTCGCAGAATGAGATCGATGCGGCGAAGACGGTGCACATGGATTACCTGAATGTGCAGGGTCAGCCGAAACTCGTCTGGCCTGCGAGCTTCGCACTCGCGCGCGCCTATGTGGATCAGCTCGAGCGGTCCAACGGTCTAGCCTCTGCCCGCGTTGTGAGCACTCGTAAAGCCCTGACCAGTGCGGAATCAGCGTCCGGAGCGGCACGCCGCTCAGCGCTCAACAAGCTCGCGTCGCAGCTCAATGGCGACGTGAAGGGATCGAACGACGGTGCGAAAGTGAAGAAGCTTGCTGCTGCCGTGGACGAGCTGGCTGAGGCCCGCTAGCAACGAGACGGGATGGAGAGCGAGCGTATCGCTCTCCATCCCGTCCGGCTCGGAACGACAGTACGCAATATCAAATTCAACGAGGTTTCACATGAAGCATATTCGCAATTACGCATTTCTCGCGGCAGCCACGTTATCGCTGTCGAGCATCGCGCGCGCACAGGAGACGACGCGAAGTGTCGCGAGCGGCGGTATCTCGGTCGCAGGTTGGGCTGGCCGGATCGACGCGAGCGCCGCCAAGCACGGCTCCACGCTCGACAATTCCAAGCTGTCCAGGGACGGCGATGCACTTCACGTCGTCACGGGCCCGGCAGTCGCGTACTGGAATCCCGCGAACACGGCGAGTGGCAACTACACGGTGAGCGCGACATTCCGTGAGCCCAAGTACATGGGACTGAATGACCATCCCCATCCCTACGGCATCTTCATCGCCGGCAACAACATGGGTACCGACGAGCAGACGTATCTATACTGCGCGGCTTACGGCGATGGCAATTTCATCGTCCGCGGATTCGGACCGGCACCATTTCAGATGAACGGTCGCGAGGGCGCTGCCAACGCTGCGGTCCACAAGGCAGCCGGCAAGGGCCAGCCGGTCACCCAGGAAGTCGCGATGTCGGTCACGGGTGACAAGATCTCCTGCTCGATCAATGGTACCGAGGTCGCGAGCTACAACCGCTCGGATCTCGTGACGACCGGGAAGCTCACGTCCACCAACGGCGTGTTCGGTATTCGCTTCGCGCACAACACCGAAGGCTACGTAACTGGCCTGAAGCTGGTGAAGCACTAGACACTTCACATCGGCGGGAG
>JALYYT010000332.1 GCA_030946285.1 Gemmatimonadota bacterium | reverse complement strand
AGGCGAGCTTCGCCGGCTGCGTATCTACCCGCGTCAACAGCATCGAGAACCTGCTCCTGACCGCGACGCACCGCATCGCGCGCCGCGCCGACGCGGTTGGCGACCTGATCGCGAACGCCGTTCACACGATCAGTCACGTCTTCCGCTACCCCCGCCGCCGCGTCGCGAATGCGGTCCGTCGTGTTACGCGCGCGGCTCCCGATCATGCGCCGCGTTTCAAGACCGCTCCTCGGAGCAAGAAGCAGGGCGACGCCAGCACCCAGCGCAATTCCGAGCAGCAACATGCCGACGCCCGATTCCTCGCGCTCGATCACCACGTACGGTTCGCCTTCGAAATCGTATCCTCTCATCATTACCTCTTGCCCGACTTGGCAGGTTTGGGTTTTGTCTTCGACGCCGTCTTCCTGGCTGTTCCAGCAGAGTCGGCGGTCGCGTCCGACTGTGCGACGGACTTCGCTGGAGGCTTCGCTGGAGGCTTCGCTGGAGGCGTTGCCGCCGCCGCTGCCATTCGCAAATGTCTCGGCATGATGTCCGTCGCCGTCACTTCGGATCCGCGAGCCATGATGACGGCGCGCTCCACCGCGTTCTTGAGCTCGCGCACGTTACCGGGCCAGTGATACGCGTGAATCCAGGCCCAGGCGTCTGCTTCGAAGCCCGTGAGCTGCTTGCCGTTCTGGCGCGAGAAGCGCAGGAGAAACTCGTTCGCCAGGAGCTGGACGTCGCTCACGCGTTCACGCAACGCGGGAAGAAACAGCTCTACCACCGCGAGACGGTAGTAGAGATCCTCACGCAACTCGCCGTTGGCGAGCGCCTTCTGCAGGTCCATGTTGGTCGCGGCTACGATGCGGATGTCCACCTCGATCTCCTTCTTGCCCCCAAGACGCCGCACCGCTCGGCTCTCTATTGCGCGGAGAAGCTTGACCTGAATGTCCGTTGGCATTTCGGCGACTTCGTCGAGGAAGATCGTGCCGCCGTCCGCCATCTCGAACGCGCCCGGCTTCTCGTTTATCGAGCCGGTGAACGCGCCCTTCTCGTGCCCGAACAATTCATTCTCGAGAATATCCTTGGGCAGCGCCGCGCAGTTCAACGCGAAGAAGGGGCCCTTGGCGCGGTCACTCTTGGAGTGGACCGCACGCGCGACCAGCTCCTTGCCGGTGCCCGATTCTCCGAGAATGAGCACCGATGCAGTGGACGGCGCGACGGCGTCTATGATCTGGTATACCGCACGCATCTCTTCGGATTGACCGGTGAGCTCACCATAGTGCGTGAGCGTCTCCAGCTTGGAAGCGAGCTCCCTGTTCTTCTGCCCGATGAGGTACTTCTCTATCGCCTTGGGGATCAACGCCTTGAGCCGGTTCAGCTTCTCGGCATTGAGCGGTTTCTCGATGTAGTCGTACGCCCCCTCGCGCATCGCCTGAACGGCCGAATCCACCGTTGCCTGTCCGGTGATGATGATGCATTCGGTGGGGATGCTCTTGTCCTGCAGCGCCTTTAGCAGTGACAGTCCGTCGAGCTTTGGCATCATCAGGTCGGCGAGTACCACGCCGTAACCGCCGCTCTGCAGCTCGTCCAGGGCTTTCTGTCCGTCGGCGCAGATGGTTACGTCGTAACCCTCGTCGCCAAGGATGGCGCTCAGGCCCTGTGTGATTGCCTGTTCGTCATCAGCGACGAGAATTCGGTGCTTGGGGCTCGGAGACATCGCTCGGTTATCGGCTCAGGGGTGTGTAGATGTGTCGTCGGCATGATGGGCGGCGGACCGCTCTTCATGCAATTGTGCGGAATCAGTCGCCTGTGCTACATCGGTATAACGCTTGTGCAGCCTCGTTGCGAGCTCGAGTTGCTGCGCGGCGGTCTCAAGGAATGGAGCTACTTCAGATACATCCACTCCCCGTTGAGTCCTGCTGCGCGCAACTTCGAGATTCACCGCCACCCCGTTCAGCGCGTTTCGCACATCGTGGGCGAGCTGCCTCAGATCACTGGATCTTTCGCGGTCGCTCACTGCGATCAGTCGCTCAGATCAGCGTCGTCCGGCGCTGCTTCAACAACTGCAAGATCCGGATGCGGCATCTCGCGATGCTGAACCGCCGGATGCACGTGCTGGGCGACAAGGTCGCAACTGTCCTGGATGTTGAGCTGCCTGAATAGAAACTCGAACTTGTCCTCATACGCTTTTGCGAGCGCATCCGCTGAATCCTGAGGGAGATCCCAGATCTTCCGCTTGAACGGCCCCAGCGCCTTCTTGCGCGTCTTGTAGAAGAATTGCTCGTCGGTGTCAGTTGGCTTGCGCTCTTCCGAGGCATTGGCGATGAGCCAGGAATAGATCTCGTTGCGAAGCTCGTCAGGCATGTGGTCGAACAGCATGTTCTGGAAGTTCGTGGCGAGATGTATCTCGCACGCGCCCGTCGGCGGGAACTTGTGGAACAGATCGTCGGGTAGCGTTGATGCGCCGTGCTGCACGGCGCCGGCAAGATTGTACTCGTTGCGAGCGATGTCGGACAGCCTGGTGAGCGTTCCGAAGTCGATCGCCACTTCCTTGATGGAGCCGTCGGGAAGAACTATTCCGCCGTGCGAAGTTCCGGACTGTACGCTCACCTTCGCGAGTCCTTCCACGCCCGGTGCACGTTGCGCGAGCAGATCGTTGAAGCCGCTCATGTACGCGCGCAGCTCTTCGGGTGTCGAGTTCTCTGTTCCGACCTCCCCGATCTCACCGCCAAGCGAAACCACCACGCCCGCCGGTTGTAGCCCGCGGACGAACATCGCGATATCGGTGCACTGCTCGACGTTAACTCGCTGCTGCTCGGCGAGCGTCGGCTGGGAGAGATCAACGAGCGTGGATGTATCGATGTCGATATTGTAGAAGCCGGCTGCGACCGCCTCCGCCGCGAGCTGCTTCACTGCTCCCGCTTCCTGGTCCGGATTGACTGCGAACTTCTTGACGTTGATCTGGAAGTGGTCGCCCTGGATGAACAACGGCCCGCGGAAGCCTTCACGAATCGCGGCGGCCAGCATTACCGCGGAATACTCCGCCGGACGCTGGTCCGTGTATGCGATCTCGGAGCGCGCGATTTCAAGCACGAAAGCGCCGGCATTCAGCTTCTTCGCGGCGCGGAAGATTGCGCGCGCGGTATGATACGCCATTCCGCGCACATTGATCGCCGGCACCGTGACGTCGCTGTATGCTCCCTTCCCTCGCGCGATGTAGAGGTCGTGTATCGATGCCGGATGGATACCCACGGACTGCGCGATTTCCCATATCAGCCACCGTGCATCGGCGCGCTGCTCCTCGTTTCCGAAAACAGCATTGCGCACGAGCGCGTCGAGAAACGGCCCGTGGAGGCGTGAAACGTCATTCACTGTCACTTTGCCGTCCGCCACCGTGACGGCGCCCTCGAACAACTGTTCAGTTCTCGTCTGAGTCATGCTGGGAATCTAGTGCGACACGGACCACCGCGGGTCCGGCTTTGGGAGTGCGTCCCATTGCGTTCTGGCCGCTTCGGCGCCCGGCCGGCCGAGTAGGGCGTAGGCAAACTGCTTTCCGAGCTCGACCCCTGGCTGGTTGAACGTGTTGACTCCGTACATCTGGCCAGCATAGGCGGTGGCGAGCTCGAACATCATCATTAGTCCACCCACGTGCCACGCATCGACTCTCTCGACGTGAATGGTGAGGTTGCTCCTGCCTCGATTCGCGAGCGCGCCAGCGGTGGCTCGTTGCTCGATGTTGAGAAGCTCTCCGAGCGAATGGCCGCCGAGATACCCAAGCTCGGTGACGTGCTCGAACGCGGACGGCATCCGGATATCGGTACCGTGGTCGTCAATGGCGATGAACGCCACGACCTTGTTCGCGGGACCTTCCATGAACGACTGAACCTGGCTGTGCTGGTCCGTCGCGCCAACGGCAGGAAGCGGCGTGCTGCCGACGGACCGCCCGTCCGGCGTGTGCTTGCCCAGCGATTCGGCCCAGAGTTGAACGAACCAGTCGGCGAAGTCACGCAGCGCGTCTGAGTACGGCATCAGCACGTCGATCGCGCGGCCGTGTCTCACATCGGCAAGGTAGAAGAGCGTGCCGAGCACTCCGGCGGGATTCCGGCCCAGCTCCGTGGTGGCACAGCGGTCCAGCATTTCGCCCGCGCCCGCGATCAACGCGCCTACATCCACTCCAAGCAGTGCGGCTGGGAGCGTGCCGACAGGAGTGAGTACGCTGTAGCGCCCACCGACTCCAGGCGGAATTTCCAGCGCGGGAACGGTCAGCTCAGTCGCCAGCGGCCTGAGCGCACCACTCGTCGGATCCGTCACGAAGACGAAATGCTCGGCAACCGGGAGGCCCGCAGCTGCAACGCGCGCGTGTGCGATGAGAAACTGCGACATCGTTTCCGCTGTCCCACCGGACTTCGACGTGACGATGAACAGAGTGCGTGGCAGGGAGACACGCGCCAACACGAGTGATATCGTGACGGGATCGATGTTGTCGAGCACATGAAAGCGCGGGCGACCGTGACGTTCTTCAGACGACAGCTCGTTCCATCCGTGGCTGCACAACGCTGTCTTCAATGCTATCGGTCCGAGGGCGGATCCGCCGATTCCGAGAAGGACGACATCGTCGTAACGTCCGCGTGTGCGCGCCGCAAAGTTGACCGACTGTTCCAGGAGGCCACGATTTCGCGGGATGTTCATGAAGTCGGCGATGCCCTCCGACCGCAAATGCTCCAGTTCCTCGTGCGCGGAGGCAAAGGCTCCACTTGCCTGAGTCCATTCGGCGTCCGTCACGCCGTTCTCCACCGCGCCGGCCATCATGTTGGTGAAATCGATCGTTATCATATGCGCACCGTTAGCCCATCGAAGGCCGGCTGAATGTCGCGCGGAAGTTCTGCTTCGAGATCCGCGTGAAAGTTGTCATGCGTGAGGTGTGTCAGGTACGTGCGAGCGGCGCCGATCTCGCGAGCCGCGCTTATCGCTTCCGGCAGGCTCAGATGGCTCGGATGATGAGTTCTGAACAGCGCGTTGATGACGAGCACCTTCGCGCCGCGAAGAATCGCGACGGCCTCTGCCGGAATACTCTTGGCGTCGGTGACGTATGCCAGGTCGCCAATTCGATATGCAAAAACCGTGACATGCCCGTGCGGCACTGCAACGGGCGTCACGTCGGCATCGCCGATGCGAACCGTAACCCCGGAGACCAGCGCCTCTGACCGCCCTTCCGGCTTGCTGGTCCCGGGAAGAACGACCATTGTGTCATCGAATATGTACGGGAACCGCTGCGCCAGTCGCAAGAGCGTATCGCCAGGTCCGTACATGGTGATCGGAGCAGCGCGCCGATTGGTGATCGCGCGGATGTCATCCAGACCGTGCGTATGATCGGCGTGGTCATGCGTGAACAGGATAGCGTCGACGCGGTCCACACCGTTCGCTATCAGCTGCAGCCGCAATTCCGGCGGCGTGTCTATCAGCAGGCGCGTGCCGCCATCTGTCTCGACCAGCGCGCCCACCCTGCTCCTGCGATCGCGCGGGTCCGGCGACCGGCACACCGCGCAGCCGCAGCCGATCTGCGGCACCCCGAAGCTGGTGCCCGTGCCGAGAAACGTGAGCTTCACGATGCAACCATGATGCGGTCACACAACCTCAGCGCCTTCGTCACACGACTTCGACTTTCAGAAGATTCGTCGTGCCGGCGATTCCGAATGGGTGGCCGGCCGTGAAGATCACGCGGTCACCGGGCGCGGCGAGTCCGAGTTCACGCACAACGACCTTGCCGATCTCGGCCATTTCAGTGTACGTCGGGCTCGATTCCGCGATGTGCGGGATCACGCCCCACAACAAGGCAAGCTGGTTGCGCGTGCGCTCGTTGTCGGTCAGCGCCAGAATGGGAACGGGCGGACGATGAGACGAAACGATCCGTGCGGAAAAACCGCTCTTCGTGACGACAACGACAAGCGGGGCGCCGAGCATCTTGACGGCCGCCACTGTCGCCGCCGCGATCGCAACTTCGGTCGCAACGATTCCCACGGGTGGCTCGTGCGGATCGAAGAACTGTCGCGACGGCGGATGCTGCTCCACTTCGGCGATGATTCTGCTCATCGCCTCTACGGCCAGTCTCGGATACGCTCCGGCGGCAGTTTCGGCGGAAAGCATCACCGCGTCGGTGCCGTCCAGTATCGCGTTCGCGACATCGCTTGCTTCCGCGCGCGTCGGCCGCGGATTCGCCACCATGGACTCGAGCATCTGCGTCGCGGTGATCACCGGGCGTCCGATCCGGTTCGCCAGCGCGATGATCTTCTTCTGAGCAACCGGCACTTCCTCGAACGGCAGCTCGACGCCGAGATCTCCACGCGCGACCATTACTCCGTCGGCGGCGCGGATGATCGACTCGATATTCTCGAGCGCCGCGTCCTTCTCGATCTTGGCGATGATGCTCATCCACGGAGGCAGCAGCGCCCTGAGCGAAGTAATGTCCTCGGCGCGACGCACAAAGCTGAGGGCGAGGTAGTCTACGTCCTGGCCGACGGCGAACGTGACATCCGCGATGTCCTTCTCCGTGAGTGACGGCGCGGAAACCTGAACGCCAGGAAGGTTCAGCCCCTTGTGACTGCGCAGGAGTCCACCGTGAATCACGCGCGCATAGACGCGCGCCGGCTTCACGTCGAGCGCGACGAGCTCGATCAGGCCATCGTCAACGAGTATCCGATCGCCGACCTTGACGTCGTTCGCGAGCGCGGAATAGGTGACGGGAATCTCGCCGGGTGCCTCCTCGCCCTCGTGCACCAGCGTAAGGTCGTCTCCTGACTTCAGCGACACGCTCTCGGGCAGATCGCCTATCCGGATTCTCGGCCCCTGGAGATCGCCGAGAATTGCGATCGGCCGTCCGAGTTCGTCTGCGACCGCGCGGATCATCGAGATTCGCTCCGCGTGCTGCGCGTGTGTGCCGTGCGAGAAGTTGAGCCGTGCCACGTTCATGCCTGCTTCGGCGATGGATCTGATCGCCTCGTGCGTGGCTGTCGAAGGACCGAGGGTGCAGACGATTTTCGTCCGACAGGTATGGGCCATCAGGCGGCGCTTTGCCGGAGTTGGGCGAGCTTCGTTCGTATTCCTTCGTTCAGCGTGACGAAGGACTTCTCGAAACTCGCGATACCATCCCGAAGTAGCGTGTCAGTCACATCCTTGATGTCTATTCCGGCCTTGGCCAGGCTGGCGAGATCGGTGCGGGCCTGCTCCACATCGGCATCAACGGTGCGCGCGACGATGCCATGGTCGCGGAAATCCTCGATCGTCTGCGGCGGCATCGTATTCACCGTATTCGGGCCGATGAGCGATTCGACATACAACACGTCGCGATACGCCGGGTTCTTGGTGCTCGTGCTGGCCCAGAGCGGGCGCTGCACTCGTGCACCCTTCTGCTCGAGTGCCTGCCACCTCGAGCCGCCGAAGCGCGTTGCGAACAGCTGGTAGGCCATTTTCGCGTTGGCGATTGCCGCGCGCCCTTCGAGCGCTCGCGCATTACCGCCAATCGCTTCGAGACGCTTGTCAACCTCCGTATCGACGCGGCTCACGAAGAAGCTCGCGACCGACGCGATACCGTCGACCGGCTTTCCATTCTGCACGCGCGCCTCGAGGCCGTCGATGTACGCGTCTATCACTCGTTCATACGCCTCGACTGCGAACAGCAGCGTGATGTTTACGTTGATACCGTCGGAGATCAGTTGCCGTACCGCCTTGGCACCTTCCTGCGTGCCGGGCACTTTTACCAGAAGATTGGGCCGATTGACCGTCTGCCAGAGACGATGCGCCTCTTCGATGGTCGCGGCTGCATCGTTCGCCACGCCGGGTGACACTTCGATCGAGACGTATCCGTCAGCGCCGCCTGTACGGTGATATACGTCGGCGAAGATATCGCACGCGTTCCGGACGTCCTGCGTCTCGACCAGCTCGAACAGGCCTCGCGTGTCGAGCGACGCCGGAGCTCCGCGAAGCTGCGCATCATACGCGTCTCCTTCGGAGAGCGCCTTCTGGAAGATCGTTGGATTCGATGTCATGCCGGTCAGCACGTCATCGGTAAGTCTTCGCTCGAGATCTCCGTTGTGAAGAATCGTGCGATCTATGTAGTCGAGCCAGATAGACTGGCCGGCGTCATGCAGCGCCTGCAGGCGGTGATTGTCCATTGTTGTGCTCCGATTGGCGGTCCACGAAAAAAGCGGCGCATCTGTACAGCATCATGATCTGGCGGTAGCCGATGGATTCGACGACGGCGAAGACGAGGAGCCGAAACACGTCGCGCGCCGAATGATCGCGCGGGAACGAGATGGCCTGAAATACGACTGTCCATACTGACAGGAGTATGCCGTAGCCGACGACTGCGGCCAAATAGGCCCAGACGAAGGAGAACCCGATCAATCCCGTGGCGATTCCTGCCACCAGTCCAACATAACCAAGAATTTCCAGGATCGGGGCCACGATTATCGCGAGCCAGTAGTACGGAACGGCGACCATCCCGAAGGCTCCGTATTCAGGGTTGCCGAACAGCGAGGCGTTGGCGGACAGTGCGTGCCGGAGGTTTCGAAGCCAGCGCTGGCGCGCCTGTCCAACGGCATGGAGGGACGTCGGCAGCATGGACCACGCGACGGGGTCCATGATCACCGGCATCGACGCATCGATGCCTTCGTCGGTCAGAAACTTCGGGAGCCGCACGGCGAGATCTATTCCGGGCCGTTCCTCCAGAATATCGAACCCGCCAAGCCCTAGAATGTGCTCGCGCTTGAAAAGGACGGTGTTGCCGGGGAACACGATGTTACTCGCAACGCGGTTCCAGCCGAGCCGCTGGAAGAGAAAGCTGCGGAGATATTCCACCGTCTGGCAGGCTAGAAGCCACCCCGGGAAATTCCCGGGATGCATGCGTCCATTCTGCAGATAGGCTCCGTTCGCGGGTCGGAGGACCGTGCCTACGCATGCCGCAGACCGGTCGAGCAGGAGCGGGCGCGAGAGGCGAAGCAGCGCGTCACGTTCAAAGATCACGTTCGGCGCGGCGGCCACGGTATGCGGATACCTGGCCGCGTTCACCGCGGCGTTCAACGCGTCACCGATTGATTCACCGCCCTTGTCGAGGCACAGCAGGCGCGGGTGTATTCTCGAACGGTAATAGGCACGCACCGGTTCGGTCCGGAGGCTTATCGTGAACGCGGGCGGGACTTCATAAAGTTCCAGGCCAGCGATCAGCTCCGACATAGTGTCTCCGTCGTTGCCATCCGAAACAAGAATGATTTCGAAGCGCGGGTAGTCCAGGTCCAGCAGCATGCGCGCGAACGACATCGGATCGGCATGCGACTTTTGAACGACTCCAATCACGGTGATAGGTGGCAGCGCTTCCGCGCCGACAAGCGCGTGGAAATATTCGTCGTCGGCTAGCTGCCAGTGCGCCCACAGATCAGGCACAGACGCCATGAGCAGCAGGGCGTGAAACGAGTTGATGATCAGAAACACCATCATGATCACCGTGAGCGCTCCAACGAGGATGACACTAACGTTCATCCCTCGGAAAGCTCCGCCACGCTCGCACCGGACAGTCCGATGACGAGCATCGCCATGTCCCGGGCGTAGCGATCGCTCTGGGCAAGCGCAACGGTCAGCGCCTGATGGCCGGCAGTCCCAGTTGCTGCGAGCGCCAGTCCGGCCCTGAACCGAACCCACCAGTTGGAATCCGTGAGCGCGCGACCAAGCTCTTCGACAGTACGCGCATCGCTCACTCCCGAAAGTCCGCGAGCAGCCTGCGCTCTCACCCGCCAGTCGGAATCACGCAGCAACGACAGCAGCTTGACGTGGGCCGAAGAGCCAGTCGACGATCGGAGCACTCGCGCAACCGCCACCCGGACTTCGGGATGCGGGTGGGTCGAAAGCTCCGCCACGCGAGTCATGCATCCCTCATCGTGCAACTCCGCCGCGGCGTGGATGTATGCGTAGAGTCTGTGGTGGGGTGCATCCGGACGAATACGCTCGTAGAGCATGGGCCCCACCATTTCCGGATATTGGCGCAGGACTCCGATCTGGTAGGTTCGCACAGCGGGTGACGCCGACGAAAGCCCGTCTATCACGCGAGTCAGCAGCTCGCGATCGGCGTAACGTATAAGGCACGCGGTTCCGGCGCTCTGCACCGCCGGATGCCCGTCGGAGAGCAGCGAGAGAATCGTTGCGCGGTCGCGCTCGGCAGCCACGAGCGAAAGCGTTCGTGCCGCGGAGAGTCGCTTCCACCAGAGCATCGAGCTTGCGCCGTCCAGGCTCTGGCGGATCCACGGCTCGCCATGCAGCAACTCGGCGAGTTTTTCCCTTTCGCCCGCGGTCACGCTTTCCAGACCGAGGAATGCGAGAGCCTGCGGCGTGTCGTTCGAAGCTGCGCTCCGAAGCGCCTGCACTGCGTCGCTCGCTGTCATGCCACCCGCGAGCAGCCGGCGGGCGCCGGTTCCCTTTCCCCCGTATTTATCCAGTGTTATCTCGGCCGTACTCCGCGACCGCATCGCAAACTGCAGCGCGATCGCCAACGCCGCGAGCCCCACCTGTGAGCTGCCGATGACGACTGCAACGTAGCCGTAACTCAACTAGAACGACCGTTCGAACGAGGACTGCGGACGCGAGTTCGAACGAGGGCTTTCATGCGGTCAAATATGCCCGCTCCGCCGGCGAGGCGGCAGGGCGGATTCGACCGCGCAGCCGTACCCCGCTCAATATCTTCTGAGCGACGGGTCAACCTCGTCCGTCCAGCTCACGATGCCGCCCGTCACGTTCGTAACTCGCGTGAATCCCTTTGCGAGTAGCTGCTGCGCGGCATTCCGACTTCTCACTCCCGCCTTGCAGTACAGAACGACTTCGCGACTGCGGTCCCAGTCCTCGCTCGCGTGACGGATGGTTGCCAACGGCACGAGGCGCGCGCCAGCGATTCGCGCAATATCCCATTCCGCGGGCTCGCGAACATCCACGAGGTCAAAATCTTCACCGCGTGCGATCCGTTCCGCGAGTTGCACCGCGGAGATGTCACCGATCGCTGGTAAAGATGCGTCAGCGGGGACCGCGCAAACCGATTCGCTGTAGTCCTGCGCACGGTCCTCGAGACTCCGGATCGTGCCACCACCGTGACCGGCTTCGCCGCACGACGGACAGGATGGATCACGCCGCACGGTCACCGTCCGGAACGCCATCGCGAGCGTTTCGATAAGGAGCAACCTTCCGATGAGCGGTTCACCGACTCCCAGTATCAGCTTGAGAGTCTCGATCGCCTGAATGGTCCCCACGAGACCCGGCAGTACCCCGAGCACACCAGCTTCGGCGCAATTCGGAACGAGCCCTGCCGGTGGTGGTTCCCGGAAAAGGCAGCGGTAGCACGGACCGCCAGGTGCACCGAACACCGATGCCTGGCCTTCGAACCGAAAAATGCATCCGAACGAGTTGGGCTTGCCGAGCAGTACGGCGGCATCGTTTGTGAGATACCGCGTCGCGAAGTTATCGGTGCCGTCAACGACGATGTCGAAATCGCGCATTATCTCGAGCGCATTGCTCGAGTCAAAGCGGGTGTCGAATGACTCGAGATGCACATTCGGATTGACATCGCGAAGCCGTGCACGAGCCGATTCGATCTTGGAGCGCCCAACGTCCTTGGTTCCATGCAGCAACTGTCGCTGCAGGTTGCTCGCGTCGACGACGTCGAAGTCGACGAGCCCAAGTGTTCCCACGCCGGCGGCCGCGAGATAGAGCGCTGCAGGCGAACCAAGTCCGCCGGCGCCTATGAGCAGCACACGCGCGTTCTTGATCCGTCGCTGCCCTTCCATTCCGACCTCATCGAGCAGGAGATGCCGGGAATAACGGAGAGTTTCCTCGGGCCCAAGGGTCGGTAACTCAAGGGTCGGTAACTCAGATCTGATCGCGGAATCCGCGGACAACGTCGGCGACATTTCGTTCAACCTCCAGCTATTGCCGGAACGAGAGTCATCTCGTCGCCGTCCGCGACAGATGACTCGAAGCCGTTACCGAGACGAATGTCCTCGTCGTTCAGGTAGTATACGACGAACGGATATGGTCGCCCCTCGTCGTCGCGAATCCTTGTAGCGAGTGATGGAAATCGATGCGATAGACACTCGACGACGTCACCGACGGTGCTCCCATCAGCGGTGAGGGAACGATTACCGTCCGCAAGGCGCGCGAGAACGGCGGGAAGTGTCACGGTTATCGGCATTGCACGTTTCTCGAAATGTGAAAGTGTTCCGGTCTCATTGAAGATCTTCGTTATTTCTCCGGAGAAGCCGATACGACGGCTCCCCGCAGTTCTGCGGACGTCACGAAGCCCTCCGCATCGATGCCCGCCAGGCGCCAGGCGCGGAGCGCAGCGTCGCGCACTTCGCCCGCCGCTTCAGCAACGCAGACGGCGACGATAGTCGACCCGGAGCCGCTGAGAGTCGCTCCGAGTGCGCCCGCAGCGATGGCTGCGTTCGTGACGTGATCGTATCCAGCCACGAGCGAACGCCGCCACGGTACGTGTACCAGATCGTCCAGTGCCGTCTCGAGCAGCTCGCGATCACCACTGCCCAACCCCGCGACGAGCGCCGCCGAGCGCGAGATTGCGGTGACAGCGGTGTCGAAGGGAAGCTCGACCGGAAGCGCCGCGCGCGCCGCGGATGTGCGCACCTCGAAGTCAGGCACCAGGAACACGAAACGAAGCGAAGGGTGCACAGCGAGCGGCACGCTCGCGTAGTGATGTCCTGTTGTGCGAACGCTGAGAACGGCTCCGCCAAGCGTGGCAGGCGCGACGTTGTCAGGATGACCCTCGAGCGACGCAGCGATGTCGATGAGGGCGGCGGAGTCGAGTTCGCCGTGCAGCAGCGAATTGGCGAGTGTGACTCCGGCTACGACGGCCGCGGCGGACGACCCCAGGCCGCGCGCGACCGGAATGTTCGATGTGACTTCGCACGAGATTGACGCCGGTGGCCTGACGCGAAGCGCGACGCAAGCGGCGACGAAGCCCCGCCAGATGAGATCGTCTTCCGGATCACACGTGACCGCGGCCAGCGTCCCGCTGCGAGTTATGCGCACACCGTCGTCACTCGATGTCGCACCGACCCGTGCTTCCAGCCAGCGGTCCACCGCCATGCCGACGCAGTCGAATCCCGCTCCGAGATTGGACGTGGACCCTGGAACGCGCACGACGACTTCCCCACGGTTAGCCGGAGCGGCAGTGCCGGGATCGAAGAGGGCCGATGTCATGAGCACGTCACGCGGCGTTGACCAGTGCGCGTACTTCACGCAGCTTCGCGTCTATGATCGGCGATTCGGGCAGTGATTCCACGATGGGCTCCAGTGTCTTGAGGCCATTGCCGGTTATGCACAGAACTACCTCGTCGTCCCGGACGAAGTGCCCTTCTCGGGCAAGCGTGAGCGCGGATGCCACCGTCACTCCGCCGGCCGTCTCCGTGAAGATACCAGTATCTGCGGCGAGTATGCGAATCCCCTCCAGGAGGTCGGAGTCGCTCACCGCCGCCGCCCAGCCCCCGGTCCCTGCGATCGCATTCCGGGCGAACCTGCCGTCCGCGGGATTGCCGATCGCTATTGACCGTGCAATGGTGTCAGGCACGACGGGCCGGACGTCATCTCGCGCTTCGTGTACCATCTGGACTATCGGTGAGCAGCCCGACGCCTGAGCGCCATAGAGTCTTGGCGCCGGACCGCTCACGATTCCGGCGTCCGTGAATTCGCGAAACCCGCGCTGCAGTTTGGAGATCAGTGATCCGCCCGCCATCGGTGCGACCACCGCCGTTGGAAGCGCCCATCCAAGCTGCTCGGCGATCTCGAACGCGATAGTCTTGGATCCCTCGCCGTAGTATGCACGCAAGTTGACGTTGACGATCCCCCAGCCGAACTGATCGGCCACCATCGCGCACACCCGGTTGACGTCGTCGTAGTTGCCCCGCACCCTCACGAGGTGCGGCGCGAATATCTGCGTCGCCGCGATCTTGCCGCGTTCGAGCGACTCCGGAATGAATATCCACGCCTTCATTCCCGCACGGGCTGACTGCGCAGCAACGGCGTTCGCAAGATTTCCCGTTGAGGCGCAGCCGATCGTGTCGAGGCCGAATGCGCGCGCCGCGTTGATCGCTGTCGCTACGACACGATCCTTGAACGACAGCGACGGATGCGACACGGAGTCGTTCTTGACCCAGCAGCGTGCTACTCCCAACCTATCAGCGAGGCGTGGCGCTTCAACGAGCGGGGTGAAGCCCGTATCGAGCGACAAGGTGGGCTCGCCGTCGAATGGCAGCCACTCCCTGTAGCGCCAGAGCGAATGCGGGCGCCGCGCTATCTCGGCGCGCGTTGGAAGTGTCGCCGGGCCCGGATCGATCGCCTCGAGCGGACCGAGGCAGTTCTCGCAGACAGCCGTCGGAGCCGGCTCGAAACCGGAGCCGCACAGCTTGCACCGCAATGCGCGCGGACGCAGTGAAGACGCCGAAGGGTCGCCGAATATCACAGGGGGGAGCGAATCGGGAACGGAGTGCAGAGGCTGCTGGACTGATGTCATGGCGACAGTATGGCGTGTGTTCGAGTTGACTACTCGATGAGATCCCACCCGACCCACGCCAACAAACCGGCTCTGCAACGTCAGAGTAACACAAAGCCCGCGGCTGGCCGCGGGCTTACATGCTTTTTAGCGATTTGTTTAACGTGGCTGCAATAGGCGGCAAATCACCACGGGAAAACGATTGTGAACTGACGATAACCGCGAGTCGAGTTCATGTCAAGCAGAATCATGGCCGTGCAGGTCTACGTATGGCTGGCCGTACCAAGATCAGCTGTTGCAAGCAGGCGCGGCGGACGCCGCACGTGGGTGATCTGCTCGAAGGCGAATGCGAGCCGGATGAGCACCGGTTCGCTCCATGCCGGCCCGAACAGCGACAGTTCAACCGGAAGCCCGAACGAATAGCCTGCCGGAACAGTGATGTGCGGGTAACCTGCAACCGCAGGTAGCGAAGTCGCGCTTCCGCCACCGCCGGAATCGCCGTTCACGAGGTCGATCAGCCCAGGGG
>JALYYT010000122.1 GCA_030946285.1 Gemmatimonadota bacterium | reverse complement strand
GCTGCGTACAGTTCGGTCAGCGAAACCACGTCCTCATGGGCGGCCACCTGGAACACCGAGTCAGCGGACGTATACGCGATCCACGCTCCAGTCCGGATGTGCTCCTCGCCGAAACGCGCCATTACGTCTGTACCGCTTCCGACGACATTGCCGATCACGCCGCGGCCGGTCACCTTCGAGAATTCCGCTAGCACTCCGTTCGGAAATCCGTTGGGGTACGTAGGAAACGGCACCTCGATTCGCACACCGGCGATCTCCCAGTGACCCGTGGTACTGTCTTTTCCGGCGGCGGAAGGCTGCATGAGGCCGAACGCACCAATTGGGTTCACTATGGCCGCCAAACCTTTCAACGGCTTGATGTTAGCAAGCCCGGCCTCACGCAGGTTCTCAAGTCCCGCACCACCCATCGCCGCAACCACGTGGCCGAGCGTGTCGCTGCCGACATCACCGTAGGCCGCCGCATCATTCGCCTCGCCGATGCCCACTCCATCCAGTACGACGATCGCGGCACGCTTGCCCATTGATCCAGTTCTCACGCTTCGATAAATCGTCTGTCCAGCCGCGTGCTCAATCCCGTGAGCAGCTCGTAGGGCGACATGCCCGCCAATTCGGCAAGACCATCAATCGTCAACCCACCCTCCCCTCCGGCGCCGACAAGCGTAACGGTGTCGCCGACTTCGCATTCGACGTCCGTGATGTCGAACATGGTCATGTCCATCGTTACAAGTCCTCTCTGAGGAACGCGCTTGCCGCCGATCATCCCCCACGCCCGATCGGAACATGCTCGTGGGTAGCCGTCGCCATACCCGGCAGCGGCCGTCGCGATCCGTGCACGCGATGGGGCGACATACGTCGCGTCGTAGCTGATGCTGTCGCCCTCGGCCACCCACCGGATGTCGACCACCCTGGCGCGGAGGCTGAGGACGGGCTTCAAGGACAGGCCGTGCGATGGACCAGCGCCGTACAGGAAGATTCCAGGACGTATCGCCTGCCACTGATTGTTTCCTGCTCCGAGTGCAGCGCCCGAGCTGTTGCTGGCATGAATGAGCGGCACCGCAGATCCGATCTCGGTGAGTGCCGCTGTCAGTCGGAGCGCCTGCTCATTCGCGGAGCCATTGGCAAGCTCCGCCGAGTGAAAGTGGGTAAACGCTCCCGCGGGCGGCCACTCCTGTACGGCGTCCCGCACGAGCGCGACTTCGCGCCACGGTGCTCCCGCGCGGTTCATGCCTGTGTCCACGGACAGATGATACGGCAATCCGGTGGCTGACCACGCGGCGATTGCAGTCTCGTCGCCCAGCGTCGGGATGAGTCTGGCAGCGGCAGCTCGACGATATTCCGATTCGAGGATGGGAGTGAAGATGATCACGCCACGTTCGACGCCAAGCGAGCGAAGCTCCTCCCCTTCCGCGACCGAGGCAACACCGTAGGCGACAGGATCCAGCGGCTCCAGAGCGGCGACGACCCCGCGCACGCCGACGCCATACGCGTTGGCCTTCACCATCGGGATCAAGCGCGCCCCCGAATGTCGTTGAAGAGTCCGCGCGTTGTGTTGCAGGTTGGCGACGTTCACGTCCAGCCAGGCCCTGCCGGGCAACGGATATATTAGGGATTCGTCCACAGCCCCATAAGATAATGGCACGAGCAGGACTTGATGATACGCTGGAATTGATGCGCGATTTGCGGAAGCGATGCGATTGGGATGCGTCGCAAACGCATGAATCATTGCGCCCCTATCTCATTGAAGAGGCGCACGAACTCGACGAGGCGATTCAGCTCGGGGAAGACGCGTTGCTGCGCGAGGAGCTGGGCGACGTCCTGCTCCAGGTGCTGTTTCACTCGGTGCTCGCCGAGGAGCGAGGGGCATTCACGTTCCACGATGTGGCGGAAGGTCTGATCACCAAGATGAAGGGAAGACATCCTCATCTTTACGGTGATGGCGTTCGCGAGCCGTGGGAAAGAATGAAATCGAAGAAACGCGACTCGCTCGCCGACGGATTGCCGCAGTCGTTACCGTCGCTCCACCGGGCGCAGCGGCTGCAGGATCGCGCCGCGGGAGTCGGCTTCGACTGGCCCGACTGGCGCGGCGCGGCCGAGAAGGTATCGGAAGAGCTGACCGAGTCGCGTGAGATTCTGGAAGCGGTGCCGCCTGTCGAGCACGGTCGGCCGCCGGTGCTGGACGAAGCGCACGAGCAGCTCACCGACGAACTGGGCGATCTGCTCTTTTCCTGCGTGAATCTGTGCAGAAAGGCGCAGGTTCACGCGGCAGTCGCGCTGGACCGGGCGAACATCAAGTTCCAGCGCAGATTCGAAGCGGTGGAACGTCTCGCACGCGAGCGCGGGCTCACGATGGGCACCGCATCTCTCGAACAGCTCGATGCGTTGTGGGACGAAGTGAAGGCGCGGGCCTGATGCACAACAGGGCGGACCATGAGGTCCGCCCTGTTGTGCAATGCACACTCCGAACTACGGCCGCAGGCGGTACATCGTACGCGGGAACGCAATGGCCTCGCGAATGTGCGGAATCCCGCATACCCACGCGACCGTGCGCTCGAGGCCGAGTCCGAAACCAGAGTGGACGAAGGTGCCGTAACGGCGGAGGTCCAGATACCAGTCGTATGCTTCGAGCGGCAGCCCCTCGTCGTTGATGCGCTGCACGAGACGATCGTAATCGTCCTCGCGCTGTGATCCACCGATGATCTCGCCGTAACCTTCGGGCGCAAGCATGTCGCTGCAAAGCACCGTACGCGGATCCGCAGGATTCTCCTTCATGTAGAAAGCTTTTGCTTCCTTCGGGTAGTTCGTCACGAAAATCGGGCGGTCGTAATCCTCCACGAGCAGCGATTCGTCTTCCGCGCCCAGGTCATCGCCCCACTGCACGGCACTTCCCTTCTTCTGCAGCGTGGCGACAGCGTCCGAATAGTTCACGCGCGGGAACGGCGCACGAATGGCTTCCAGCTTCGTGATATCCCGCTCCAGCAGCGCCAGCTCCGCGTGGCGCCGTTCAATGCAGCGGCGGACGACGTACTCGATCATCGATTCCTGAACGCGCATACTGTCGTCCGAATCGTGGAACGCCATCTCAGGCTCCAGCATCCAGAATTCGGTGAGATGCCGACGAGTCTTCGATTTCTCGGCGCGGAAGGTAGGGCCGAACGTATAGATCTTGCCCATCGCCGCAGCTGCGGCCTCGCCGTACAGCTGGCCGGTTTGTGCGAGATATGCGGTCCCTTCATCGAAATACTCCGTCGAGAAGAGTCCGCTTCGCTCCCCGATCGCCTGCGTAAGAATAGGAGTATCTACGCGTACGAAGTCGCGCTCGTAGAAGAAGTCGTTCAGCGCCTGCTCTATCTCGGCGCGGATTCGCGCGATCGCGACCTGGCGCGGGCTCCGGAGCCAGAGATGACGGTGATCCAGCAGGAAGTCGATTCCGTGTTCCTTGGGCTGGATGGGGTAGTCGCTCGGGCTAGTTCCGACTACCATCACCTTTGTGACCCCGACTTCAACCCCTCCCGGCGCCCTGTCATCGGTGCGAACTTCGCCCTCGACCTCGATCGACGTTTCGAGTGTAAGAGACTGGAAAGACGCCCATCCCTCCTCGCCGACCTGCTTCTGGACTACAACGCATTGCAGAGTGCCACTACCGTCACGTATGACGATGAAGGCAACTTTCCCGGAAGATCTGAGGTGGGCTACCCAGCCGCGCACGCGCACCGTTTCACCGGCGTGGTGAGGCAGGCTGGAAATCGTTTGATACTGGGCAGACATTTGAGCGTTCGATTGAGTCGGGGGAAGCCGAATAGAATACCGTCCCGCATTGAGTGGGGCAACCGCACGTGAGGCCAGCGCTTACACTCAGGCGGCGCCTCGCTATCGGCATGATCGGGATCGCCATGGTTCTCGCGCTGCCACTCGTTGTCGGCATCCGATCGCTGGAACGCGTTCACAAGACCACACTCGAGCTGCGGAACGGTGCGTTCGCGGCGTCGCTGCTCATCGGCAGCCTGCGTCAGGGCACCGACGACTTGCGTCGTGCAGAGGACGCGCTGGTGTACGTCGGCGATCCCGCGACTCGTGATCGGATGACGCAGCAGATCAGCATGATGCGAACTCTCGCCGACTCGCTGGACGGCTTTTCGCTGCGCGCTGCGTCAATAAACGTGAAACTGGCGCTCGACTCGCTCAGCGTTCTCGCAAACGAGGAATACACCGAGTCGAACGCAGGACGCCATGACGCCGCGGAAGCAATCTCAACCCACTGGGTGCGACCGAGAATCGGCGTGATCGAGCAGACGATCGGTGTCGCGGAACAGCTGCTTCGCACGCGCTCCCGTGACAGCGTCAATGCGGCAACGGATGACACCGCGACAGCAGAGCGCGTCGCGATCAGTGCGATGCTGCTCGCCATCCTTCTCGCCGGCCTTATCAGCATTTGGCTGATACGTTCCATCACCCGTCCGGTCTTCGATCTGGAAGCCGGAATGCACGCAGTCGCCAGCGGCGACTTCAGTCACAAGCTGCGGATACGGCCAAATCGCCAGGACGAATTCGGACGTCTGTCGGAAAGCTACGAGGCGATGGCCAACCGACTCGCGCAGCTGGACAGGCTCAAGGCCGAGTTCGTCTCGGTGGCGTCGCACGAGCTCAAGACGCCGATCAATGTGATACTTGGATACGTCGAGCTGCTCGAGGATGGTATCTATGGAAAGCTGCAGGATCAGCAGCGCGAAGTGTGCGAGACCATCGCCACGCAGGCGCGCAATCTGACGCGGCTGGTGCGACGCCTGCTCGACGTGAGCCGGTTCGAAGCCGGTGGCGGCGCGCTCGAATGTCGCCAGATGAACCTTCCGCGGTTCCTGGACGCGCTCCAGTCATCATTCAGCGTGCTCGCCATGCAGCGAAGCGTTCAGTTCCAGCTCACTCGCGCGCCGGGTCTCCCCGGGGAAGTCCGCTGGGACGAAGACCGGATCAACGAAGTGCTCGGCAATCTCATCTCCAACGCCTTCAAGTTCACTCCTCGTGGAGGCAAGGTCGCTCTCTCCGTGGCCGCGGTCGACAGCAAGCTCGTAATCACGGTCAACGATACCGGAGCCGGGATATCACCGGAACAATTGCCGCACATTTTCGACAAGTTTTTCATGGCCGACAATCAGGCGCAGGCCGCCACCAAGGGAACGGGTTTAGGCCTGGCGATTGCGAGAGAAATTGTCGAAGCCCACGGCGGCCAGATAGTAGTGAAGAGCGAAGTGGGCGTGGGCACGACGTTTGTCGTGACGTTGCCGAGCGAGGCTCCCGGAGCCCGCAGGCGGCGCGAGCCGGCAGCAAACCTCGAGGGAGCAGGATGAATAGAAGTGTTGGCATCGCATTGACGTCGCTCG
>JALYYT010000310.1 GCA_030946285.1 Gemmatimonadota bacterium | reverse complement strand
CGTCGAGCGCCTCCGCCTTGCTGACCAGATCCTCGAGGAGAATCGCAAACTCGTCCCCGCCGAAACGCGCTACGGTATCGTGACCCCTGACCGCCCCAACGAGCCGCGAGCTGACCGCCGAGAGCAGTCTGTCACCTTCCGTGTGACCGAGACTGTCGTTGACGGTCTTGAAATCGTCGAGATCGAGAAAGACGATGGCGACGTGCTTGCCACGGCCCACGCGGCTGAGGGCGTGCATCACGCGATCGCGGAAGAGAGCGCGATTGGCGAGACCGGTGAGTGGATCGTGGAACGCGCGGTATGTCAGCTGCGTCTCCAGGACCTTCCGTTCCGTGATGTCGACGGCGAGTCCGAGCGTTCCTTCAATTGCTCCGTTTGCGGCACGTAACGGCTCCACGCTGCAAGCGAAGCTCCGGCCGGTCCACGCGAGTTCGAAGGATGCAGAGTCGCCGCGCAGCGCCATGGATATCGCGCTGACTTCCGAGTCCGTATCTCCCGAAGTCCCGAATTGTTCACGAACGTGCGTCCCGATGAGCTGTGACGCTTCGATCCCGAGCGCGTTCAGTCCGGCGCCAAGCGCGGACGTGAACTTGCCGTCCCGGTCTGTTGCCCAGAGAACTGCGGGAATCTGATGCATGACAAGGTGCAGGCGTGCTTCGCGGTCGCGCAATGCAGATTCCGCAGCCTTGCGGCCGGTCACGTCGCGCAGAACGGTCTGGATCGCCGGGAGTCCGTTGTGCTCGACGGCCACCGACAGCGCTTCGACGTCCGCGGTCACTCCGCTGTTCGTGACGATGCGGTATTCGGCCGGCTTCGCCAGAAACTCCCCGCGGCTCCGTGCTTCCACCGCCTCGATGAGTCGAGTGTGTGAGTCCGGATGCACGAATGCTGCGAGTGAACGGCCGATGAACGTGTCCGCGATGCCGCCGCCGAGAATGTTCGCGCCCGTCTTGTTGATGTACAGGAGCACGCCATCGCGGTGGACGATGATGGCCTCGGGAGACTGCTCGACCAGCTGACGGTATCTTTCCTCGCTGGTGCGGAGCGCACGCTCGGCCCGCACCTTGTCCGTGACGTCTCGTGACACGCCAATGAGGCCAATGATGTTCCCTTCGCCGTCGCGCCAAGGCGTGCGCGTCGTCATATACTGGCGCATCTGCCCTTGCGAATCGCGAGCAGCCGCGTTCGTTACCGTTGGCTTGCCTGCCGCTATCGCTGCCTGATCGCGTTCGTTGATCTCCGAGGCGAGGCTCTTGCCGAAAATGACGTCGTCGCGCGCGCCTATTATGGAATGCGTCGGAAGCCCGAACAACTGTGAGGCGGCCGAGTTGACCAGCTGGTACGCTCCGTCCACCGTCTTCGCCCAGACTGCGTCGGAAGTTCCTTCGGTGACGGCGCGCATCGTCGCCATGTGCTGGCGCTGGATCTGCGCGGCGCGCTTTCGCTCGGTGACATCACGGATCACAGCCGTGAAGACAACCAGTTGCGGGGTGTTGCGTACGCACAGTGCGAGCTCGATTACGAATACCGTTCCGTCCTTGCGCACGGCTCGCATCTCCAGCTTTCGGTCTGTGCTGCTCGGTTGTCCGTGTTGCATCTCCCCGAGCCTGGCGAGGTGAATCTCGCGGCGCTCCGGGGGTATCAGGATCCCGACGGACTCGCCCAGAACCTCCTGCTGCGTGTAACCGAAGATCTTCTCCGCGCGAGCGTTCCAGAAGACGATTCGAAAGTCAGTGTCAGCGGCGACGATCGCATCCGACACGTCTTCCGCGATTGTACGGAAGTGCGTTTCCGATTCACGAAGCGTGGCCTCGGCGCCGGCGCGCCTGTGCTCGCGGCAGCCTACTATGTATGTCGCAGCTGCGGCGGCGATCCCCGCGACAGTGAGGGGAACCACTTCGAGCCCGTAGAATAAGACTCCGGGCAGCAGCAGCCGGTCTGCAAGCTCCAGTAGCAGCAGGCCGCCTAGAGTACACACACCCGCAATCAGCGTGTATCGAGCGATCGAGGACCGTTCGTTCATGGTTGGGTTGACGGTGCACGAAAGGCCGCACGGTCGGCCCGTCCAAGCTCAGTATCGGCGATTCAGGGCCACGGCATGAGCCGTTTGCATGGATCTGCGGCGCTTCCTCGTCGCACTGCGGTCGTGCCGGTTGCGCTGGCGGAGGATCGCCGCAACTTTCACTGGGCCTGCTGGCCCTTGAGCGCCACTCCACCGACCCTCCTTGAGCTCCAAATGACTCCCTATTTCCATCTCGCCTTCCCAGTGAACGACCTTGAGGCGGCCCGACGGTTCTACGGGGACGTTCTTGGTTGCAGCGAGGGGCGTAGTGACCCCAAGTGGGTCGATTTCGACCTCTTCGGCCATCAGATCGTCGCCCACCTCCAACCCGGGGCGGTCGGTGACAAGGCCTCCACCGCCGTCGATGGGCACGGGGTGCCGATCCCGCATTTCGGCCTGATAATGGAAATGCATGACTGGCAAGCGCTCGCGGAACGCCTGCGGGCTGCCGGCACCACGTTCGTGATCGAGCCTTACGTCCGGTTCGCCGGCCTACCCGGTGAGCAGGCTACGATGTTCGTGCGCGACCCTGCCGGCAACGCCCTGGAATTCAAGGCGTTCCGCGACATGTCACAAGTTTTCGCGAAATAGCGCGCGACGCGATTGGGAAGAGGATCAGTGCGCCGCGGGTGCACTTGTCACCCATGCTGTCCACCAGAGATCGCGCAGCATCTGTGCACCTGCGGCGAGCCGCGCGGAAGTGAACTGCTTGTCCTCGACCGAGGTCGTAGCTGTGTCGAATGGCGCGACCTTGTCGAGGCGATACAGCTGCTCGACTTCGGAGTTGGTCGTACGGAGATAGGCGATTATGGCAGGCCGGAAGTCGCCTAGGGACGTCGCCGTCGGATCAACTCCGGGAAGTACGTCGTCAATCTTGATGTGGGTCTGCACGTACGCTGATTCGAAACGCGAATGAAAGCGCCGGTCAGTGGCGTAGCCGTTTGGATTTTCACCGACCCAGCCGTTGTAATTCACCGAGGTGTGCGCGGGATTCGAACCGTCGGCGACGAAGTGACCGAGAATGCCTGCATCGTTGATGATGCGCGCCTGTACCCACTCGCGAACCTGATCGTTCGGGGCAGCACGCCAGAGGCGGAACTCCTCGCGGAGCCGCTGGCTCAGCTCGAGCATCCGGAAGGGAAGAAATCCGAATTTCGCGGCATCCACACCTGCTGCGCGCAGCGTGTCCGCATACGCATACCTGTTGGGCGCCGCAAGCGCGGCGGCGAGTCGGTCGGACGGCACCATCTCCATGTCGATGAAGTGGTCGGCAGCCGAGCCCTGATCCAGCGCGGGATCGAGCGATGACTCGGCTCGGTCACGCCAACGATCAGGCTCCGGATTCAGGTAAGCCAGCTGAGCTGCGGCCGCACGAAAGAAAGCTGGCATCGCTTCCGGCAATCTTGCCGCAGCCGCCTGGCCCGTGAGGTAATGTCCCCGTTCGCCCCACGCGAAGAGCGGAACCGACGCGATCGCAACAACTGCGGAAGCAATGAGGGTGTAACGAATCGTCCTGCGAATTGAAGCGTGCATCACTCGGACCGGAATCTGGGTTACGGAGTTCTTGTCAACGGACTTACAGGACTTACGGAATCTGCGGCGCCGCCGTTGGCGAAGGTGTGGAACCTGCGCGTCGCATCTCCGTGACCATCTTCTATTTCACTGGAGCCAGGCCGTGTCTTGCGGCGACCGCATTGAACGACGCAACATCCGTCGAGGCAAGCGTCTTCAGGCGATCGAGCTGCTGGTCGATTTCGTTCGATAGCTCGTCGAACACAACGTAAGCCGCGGCAGTCGGCCGGGACTCGCCAACCTCGACGCTGCTGCCCAGGGCTGCCATCCTGTTGTTCAGCTTTATGGCGAAGTTGAGCGGATCCTGGCCGCTTCTGTTTCTCGTCTGGTACAGGTCTTCCTCGATCGCCAGAAGTCTCGCGGCCGTCGCGTTGCCGGC
>JALYYT010000283.1 GCA_030946285.1 Gemmatimonadota bacterium | reverse complement strand
GTGCGTGCCAGGGTGCCGTCGATGCCGTCAAGCAGCCGGTTCGCAATCCAGAGCGCGAGTGCGCATCCGAACCATCCGCGCGCGGCCGCGATCGCCGCCACCAGCCCCATGAACCACGCGGCGATTGTGACCGCATTGGGATACACGACGTGTCCCAGGAGGTAAGCTAGTGGGCCCAGCAGCCTGTCCTTGGGGGCGCGAACAAGCGAATCAACCATGGAGCCTCTGCGTGGAATTCCGGGGGGACGAAGCGGAGAATGCTCAATACGCACGCTGCCGGCTAAGTTCTCGCACGACTCGCCAGCCCCTGCCAGCCTCCATTATAAGCCTCTCCCCAGAAGCCGTCAGCATTCCTGTGGACGAAGCTACAGCGGGTAGCTCACGTCGGACGCGGCCCCGCCGCGCTTATGGGCTCACAAGAAAGAACGTGGTACCCAGCACCACATATACCGCCAGAAGTAAAACGCCTTCGATCCACGTCGTCTCTCCATCCCGGGTAATCGCGTTGACGATCACCGCCGCCGCTCCTATCGCCACCAGCTCGAGAGGGCTCCCGAATACGAGATTCATCGGGTTTCCCATGAGATATGAGACGAGCACGAGCACCGGAGCCGTCACGAGGGCGACCTGAATGGATGATCCGACGGTAATGGTCATCACCAGTCCCATCTGATCGCGTCGCGCGAAGTAGATCGCCGAGATGTACTCCGCCGCGTTTCCTATGACGGCGAGTACGATGATGCCCAGGAAGAAGGTGGATATTCCGATGCTGTGCGCGGTCGCATCGAGCGCACCCGAAACCAGTTCAGCTTCCCACGCTATCGCGGCTGTCGCGGCCAGCAGAACGGCAGCCGATTTCGAAACTGTCCATGCGCCCTTGCGCGCAGGCGCCGATTCTCGAGCGGGCGGCGGCGCGAACACGTCCCGTCGCGTGACGAGTGTATAGAACAGATTCGCGACATACACCGCAATCAGGACGACGGAGACCACCAGACTCAGCCACTCGTCGAGTTCATGTATCGCTGGATTGTGCAGCCCGCGTTCACTGTAGTCGAACATCGCGGGCACCAGCAGCGCTATCACCGACAGCATGAACAGACTCGAGAGCAGGGATGCCTTCTCGCCCGGGAATGTCTGTCGTTCACGCCCCCAGCTACCCACAACGATTGCCAGTCCCAGACCGAGCAGACTGTTACCGATGATCGAGCCCGTGATCTGGGCCTTGACGACGTCGGCGTGACCGGAACGAAGCACGAACAGCGCAATCACAAGTTCGGCTACGTTGCCAAAGGTGACGTTCAACAGCCCGCCGATCGCAGGACCCGCGACTCGCGCAAGCTGTTCCGTCGCACGCCGTATCCATTCGGCCAGAGGCACGATCGCGAGCACTGCAGCCGCGAATACGCAGAGCGGCGACGCGTGGACCACGTACTCCAGTGCCAGCGATGCGGGCACCAGCAGCAGCAGGATCAGAAACGTCACTGGTTCATTCTTTGGATCCGGCTTCCTGCAGCTTCTTTGTCAGGAACACCAGCCCCGCCATCTGCAGCCACTCCGAAACGATGTTGCCGACGACCTGTCCCCACTTGCTCGTTGCGCTCATGTGAACGTAGAGCGCCGCCCAGCAGAGTCCGGTGACCGCGATGAAGATGAGCAGCGAGTGCTCGTGCACGAATTCGCGCGTGCGACTCCTCGCCTGCTTGCGCACAGGCTTGCGCACAGGCTTGCTCTCGCGCGAGCCGATCTCGAAGAAATACTTCGTACCGAGGATGATGATGACCGACCCGCTCCAGTCCGCGATCGCGTTGCCACAGAACGCGCCGAGATGCGAGTTGGAATCCAGATACATGTAGCCGCCGATCCAGATCAGCAGCAGGCTCACCGCGACTATGCTCAGCGAGTGCTCCTCGAAGAAACCTGGTTTCCGCTTGCGACGGGTCGTCAATGCCGGCCTCTGGATTGTCGAATCATGTCACGACCACATTGCGAATCCGGGGCCAGCGCAGTGGCGCACCGGCGGCATCTTCGGGGCCTACTAGGGCAGCGCGAGAGGCAAGCGAAGGGTAAACGTACTTCCCTGCCCCACTTCGCTCTCCACCGTCAGCTCTCCCCCCATGGACGAGGAAAGATCGCGGCTTATCGCGAGCCCGAGCCCCGTCCCTTCGGTAGTCGGGGTCAGCTGGCGGTGGACCTGCACGAACGGTTCGAAAACGCGCTGTTTCTTTTCGTCCGGGATACCAATTCCCGTGTCTGTGACAATGATCAGAACGGAATCGTCGCCGGACACCGTTGCGCCGATGCTGATTCTGCCGCCGGCGGGAGTGAACTTGACGGCATTCGACAGCAGGTTGAGCAGGATCTGGCGAACCTTTTCCGGATCGGCGCGCAGTATGAGCTCGCGCTCAACATCCACATCGTACGACAATCCCTTCGCGAGCACCTGCGGCTCAACCATCGAAGCGATGTCGTCGACGACTTCGCCCAGCGGCACTTCGCGAATATCGTACTCCACTCGTCCTGCTTCCAGTTTCGCGAAATTCAGAACGTCGTTGATCAATGAAAGCAGGTGCTGCTCGCTCCGTTCGATACGGCCAAGTGCCCCGCGCTGCGCATCCGTAAGCGGACCGTGGACGCCGAGCAGCATCAGCTGCGCGTAGCCGGCTATTGCATTGAGTGGCGTACGGAGCTCGTGACTCATCGCCGCGAGAAATCCGCTCTTCGCCCGGTTCGCTTCCTCGGCGGCGCGCCGCGCCGTCTCGGCGACCTCCCTGCTACGGACAAGATCCGATACATTCGTGACCACGACCGCGATGCCCTGCACGCGCCCGCCACCGTCAACCATCGGCTGATACACGAAGTTGAAGAAGTTCTCCTCGGGAACACCTTGTCCTGTCGCGTCAACGACGATGCGGATCTCTTTGCCCAGGAACGGGCGACCGGACGAATATGTCCGATCGAGCAATTCGTAGACTCCCTGCCCCTCGAGCTCGGGCAACGCTTCACGAACGCCTTTACCGACAACGTCCCGGTTTCCAATCAGCTGTCTGTAGCTATCGTTCGCAACTTCGAATGCGTGCTGCGGACCTCCGAGTACCGCTTTTGCCACCGGCGCCTGATCGAAGATGCTGCGTACGTGCGCCTCTGTCGCCTCGGCAGCA